>CAZMML010000136.1:5419-7861 GCA_964567335.1 uncultured Nannocystis sp.
TGCTCTTCACGCTGAAGCTGATCGGTCGGCTGACGATGGCCGCGCCGCAGGCCGGCCCCTCGCTCGGGTTCCGTTAGGCCGCGCTCGTCGTCCGACCGGGTTCGACGGCTCGCGCTCGCGCCTGCGCGCAAGGTGGCGAAACAGATCGGCGAGGAGGGCGCAAGGAGGGGTGATGTTAGTTGCCTCATGTCCCCGCCAATCGAGCCCTGGAGGGGGGTTCGCGGGTGATCCGGCGCGAAAAGTTCGCGGCGGGCGGGGTCCGGTGCAATAGTCGTCGGGGAGGTGCGTCCAAGGGCGCACCCGGAGACCAAGATGCTGAATTCCCGCTGGACCCGCGCCCTGAGTGTCACCGCTGCGACCCTTGCCCTTGCGACGGCGCCGACGGAGGCGCGCGCGGGCGAGGGCACGGTCGGCGTGCTGGTGATCAAGGAGCACGGGGTCGGGGGCGCTGCGCAGGCGCAGCCCTTCATCGACAAGCTCGTCGCGGTGGTCGCCACGCTCAACGGGTGGGCCAGCGGCGCCGGCAAGTACGTGACGACCCGCGACGCGGCGGAGGAGTACATCCACTCGCAGGACCCGCACTTCGGGATCATGTCGCTGGCGGCGTTCCTCGGGATGGGCCAGCGCCACAAGCTCGAGATCGTGGGCCAGGCGGAGGTGAGCCAGGAGGGCGGCCGCGAGTACCACGTCATCAGCAAGAACCAGGCGGACCTGGCCGCGTGCAAGGGCAAGACGCTGGCGAGCGACCACGCCGACGACCCGCGCTTCATCGAGAAGGTGGTCGCGCGCGGCGCGTTCACGCTGGCGGACTTCCAGGTCGTGGCGACCAAGCGCCCGGTGCAGACCCTGAAGAAGGTGACCGCGGGCGAGGCCGAGTGCGCGCTGATCGACGACGCCCAGTTCGCGGAGCTGAAGCGGATCGAGGGCGGCGCGGCGGTCAAGTCGGTGTGGAAGTCGGACAAGCTGCCGCCGATGGTGATCGTCGCGTTCCCGGCGGCGCCCGCGGCCGAGCGCGCGGGCTTCGGCCGGAACCTGAGCAAGGTGTGCGAGGGCGAGGGCAAGACGACCTGTCAGGAGGCCGGGCTCGCGGCCTTGCGCCCGGCGACCGCCGCCGACTACGCGGCCGTGACCAGCCTCTACAACAAGTGACGCGCGGCGGGGCCGCGTGACGCGGCGAGGGCGCCGTGGTATGGCTGGCGCAGATGCGCCGCTGGATCTTCGCCGCCCTCGTCGCCGTGTCTGCCGCCGGCTGTCGCCCCAAGGGCGGCACGACCAACCCGAACTTCGCCGCCGCGTCGGAGAAGCGCGACGCGATCGCCGTCTATGAGTCGCTCGAGGCGCTGATCGACGGGCAGAAGGACACCAAGGCCGACCGCGAGGACGCGTACGCGATGGTGCAGGGGTGGGACGACGGCTCGGCCGCGTACGCGTTCGCCCGCGCGGCGATCGCCGGGCGCCTGGCGGAGAACCGCGGGGTCCAGGCGGGCGGGCTGGTGGGCGAGGCGGAGGAGTTCGCGCGGCGGGCCCGCGAGAAGGAGCCGGATCTCCGCGAGGGCTCGGCGACGCGGCTCCTCGGGACGCTCTACGTGCTCGCGCCGGCGCGGCTGCTGAAGCACGGCGACTCGGAGACGGGGCTCGAGCTGCTCGAGAAGGAGGTCGAGGCGCACGGCGATCGCCTGATCAGCCGGCTGCGCCTCGCGGAGGCCTACCTGGCGCTCGGCGACCCGGACCCGGCGACCGAGCACCTCTGCGCGGTCAAGAAGGGGGAGGCGGGGCTCAGCGCCGGCGATCGCCGCCTGCTCGCCAAGCTGGTCAACGACGCCGGCGGCGAGGCCAAGCTCGCGTGCGCCGCCGGGGCGGGCGAGTGATGCGCGCGGGCGGCGGCGCGGGGGGCCGCGGCCCGCGGCGCGCCCGGGCGCGAGAGCTCTGGTCGATCGCACATGTCCTGAGTGTCCTGGCCCTGTGGACGACGCTCGGCGGCTGTCATGCGGGGCTGGTGCGGATGTCGGCGCGTGGTCAGCACGAGGCGGTCGTCGCGGCGGCGGGGCGGGCCCGGATCCCGCCGCGCGGGAAGGCGGCGCGCGCGTGGGCGACCTCGCTGGTCGCGCTCGGCCGGGCGGAGGAGGCGCGCGCGGTGCTGCTGCGCGACTTCCGGCGCCACGCGGAGGTGAAGTCGCTGGTGGCGCTGGCGGACCTCGAGGCCGCGGAGGGCCGCGAGGGGATCGCGGCGGCGCACTACGCGAGGGCGCAGAGCGTCGAGGTCGACGTGCTGCGGGGGCGCGCCGAGGTGTGTGAGCTGCTGCGACGCCGCGCGGCGCAGCTCCACCGCGAGGGCGAGCCGCTGGCGGCGGACCTCGATCTGCGGCGCGTCTTGATCATGTGTCCGACGGGCCAGGGGGCGCGAGAGGAGGCGCAGTACCAGGCGGACCGTGAGCTGCACGT
>CAZMML010000137.1:0-7484 GCA_964567335.1 uncultured Nannocystis sp.
GAGGAGGCGGGCGGCCTCGCCTCGGCGGCCGCCGGCGCGCTGGAGGGCGTCGCGGATCTGCTGGCGTTCGGCGTCCTCGTCGAGCGGGGGCGCGGCGGAGAGGTTGCGGGGGGGCGGCTCGCCGCGGAGCTCGGGGAGGAGGTCCGCCAGGGTGTAGTCGGGGCCCTCGCCGATCGCGCAGGCGTACTCGACGGCGTTGCGGAGCTCGCGGACGTTGCCGGGCCAGGGGTAGGCGAGGAGGGCGTCCATGACGGCGCGCTCGATCCGCTCGATCCGCCGCGGGCCCTGGGCGGCGAAGAGGTCGATGAAGTGCCAGGTGAGGGCCTCGACGTCGCCGCTGCGCTCGGCGAGCGGCGGGAGGAAGAGGGGGACGACGCGGACGCGGTACATGAGGTCCTCGCGGAAGCGGTGCTCGCGGGCGGCGTCGCGGAGCGAGCGGTGCGTGGCCGAGAGGACGCGGACGTCGACGAAGGCGGGCTCGGTGCCGCCGAGGGGGACGAAGCTCCGCTCCTGCAGAACACGCAGGAGGCGGGCCTGGATGTCGAGCGGCATCTCGGCGATCTCGTCGAGGAAGATCGTGCCGTGGTGGGCGAGGCGGAAGAGGCCGGGGCGGTCGCGGATCGCGCCGGTGAAGGCGCCGCGGACGTGGCCGAAGAGCTCCGACTCGAGCAGCTCGGCGGTGAGGGTGGCGCAGTTGAGGGCCTGGAAGGGCCCGGCGGCGCGGCCGCTGAGCAGGTGGAGGGCGCGGGCGACCAGCTCCTTGCCGGTGCCGGTCTCACCGCGGATCAGCACGCTCGCCTCGGAGCGGGCGACGCGCGGCAAGCGCTCGAAGAGGGCGAACATCTGCGGCGCGACCGTGTAGATGCCGTGGTACTCCCGGGGATTTTGGGCTGGGCGTGGGCAATACCTTGGGGGCACAAGGGAGAGCGTAGCGACTGAGTCAGGCGGAAGGGAGGTCAAAGTCGGGTTCACCGAGTGGGAAAGAGGTGATCTACCTCTTTCGCCTCGGTGCCTGGGAGATCTTTTGGTAGTTAATGATACGAATAGAGGCGATAGACTGTTATGTACAGTGTTCAGATTACGAGATGTACACTTGGAGGAATGATAACGCTGTTTAGATCCCGCGGATAACGATGTAAATCCGGAACGCAGACTGGTTTACCGGACCCGGAGGATCCACTAGCATTGAACAAAGCGAAGTTATGTCGCGTAGAGAACTGTTCTTTCGCAGTCAACCGGAGCAGGTCGGGGCCATGCTCGTGGCTCTCTTCTCGCTCCCGGGGGCGCTGCTGAGCGTCTTCCTGACCATCGCCAAGTTTCGCTCGGAGTACCGCTGCGACTCATCGATCCTCTCGGCGTGCGCGTCGTCGTGGTTTGACTGCAATCGGGTGCTCGACAGCCCGTGGTCGACGATGTTTCGTCTGCCGATCTCCGTATTTTCGACCGCATTCTTCCTGGTGCTGGGCGGCTTGGCCTGGGCGGCGCTGTGGAACCCGATCCGGCTGCTCGTGGTGGTGCGGCCGATGATCCTCTGGATGGCGTGGGCCGGGCTCTTGGCGGTGGTGACGCTGGCCTCGTACGCGTACTTCGGGGTCGAGTCCGCGTGCAGCTACTGCGTGGCGATCTATGGGATCACGCTGTCGGTGTTCTTGGCGGCCTCGCTGATGCACCCGGGCGGGCACCGGGCGGGGCTGATGGAGCTCTTCGCGCCGGTCCGGCGGCGCGGCTCCGTGTGGCTGTTGGCCTTCCTCGCCTTCCTCGCGCTGGTCTCGGCGCAGATGGTCCGCTTCTTCAGCGGGGTGACGAAGATGGAGTTCGACAGCTGCCTCACCGACGGCGAGCTGCCGCCGAGCGCGCTGGAGACGGGGTCGAAGCGGGCGCGGGTCCAGATCGCGGTGTTCCTCGACCTCGCCTGCGAGTTCTGCCGCCGCGAGTACGACGGCTGGCGCCGCTTCGTCGCCGAGCACCCGGCCGAGTACCGCCTCAAGGTGTACCACTACGCGCGCGACGGCGCGAGCGTGCCGCCGGACTTCCCGTGGTTCAGCTGGAAGTCGGCCAAGCACGCGTCGTGCGAGGCGGCGCAGGGGGTCGAGTGCGCGGAGCGGTTCAAG
The DNA here is from genome assembly GCA_964567335.1 of uncultured Nannocystis sp. Taxonomy (GTDB): domain Bacteria; phylum Myxococcota_A; class Polyangia; order Nannocystales; family Nannocystaceae; genus Nannocystis. The sequence goes on from CAZMML010000137.1 coordinate 2,112, forward strand.
CCGGGCGCGGGCCTGGCGATGATCGACGCCCTCTTCGCGCTGCAGGACACCGGGGCGCCCTACTTCGAGGTGACGAAGATCGCCGCGGCGGCGCGCGCCATCGGCATCTCGGTGGCGCAGGAGACGTTGGACGACCCCTTCATCCGCTGCCTGACCAGCAAGGAGACGACCCCGACGATCCTCCAGCACGCCCGATATGCGTGGGACCAGGGGCTCACCTCGACGCCGGTCACGTACTTGACCTTCTACGACGAGAAGGGCCGGGACCTGCCGCGGATGATCTACGTCAAGGGCGCGAAGAACTACGGGAGCGTCGAGAAGACCTTGCAGCTCGCGCGCAAGGCGGCGGAGCAGGCCCCCGGGGGCCGCTAGCGACGGAAGGAGGCGGTGATGCCAGAGATGACCCAAGGTTCAGGTATTCCCAAGGTGGTGATCGCGGGGGCGACGCGGGTGACCCCCCGGGGGCCGGAGTCGACGATCGCGCAGACGGGCGCGACGACGCGGGACCCGCCGCACGACACGCGGGCGGCGCGGCTCCTGCTCGGGGTGACGCTGTCGACCGCGGTGACGCTCGGCGTGCTCGGGGTCGTGCTGCTGCAGTTGATCGTCGCGCTGGCGACGCAGCAGCAGCAGCGCGCCGAGCCGGCGCGGGCGCAGTGCCGCGACGGCGTCGACAGCGAGTGCGAGGCCGGCGAGGTGTGCGAGGGCGGGCGCTGCGTGCCGGCCAAGCAGGCGTCCTCCTGCCAGGTCGGGGACCCCTGCGGCGGGCCCGAGGGGTGCACGTGTGCGGCGGGGCTGACCTGCGTGGAGGGTCAGTGCGCGGCGCCGACGGCGGCGGCGATCTGCGGCGACCCGGCGGTCGCGGGGCTGCTGCGGGGGATCTCGGAGGTGTGCAACGGCGACATCCACGAGTGTCCGCCCGAGAAGCTCGAGAAGTACGCGATCTCGGCGGCGAACTTCGACGAGGTGATGTCGAAGTTCCCGGCGACGATCACGCTGCACTTCCCCGACGGCAACCCGCGGGTGCGCGGCTGGCCGAGCCCGGCGGCGCGCGCGTACTACGAGCAGCGCCTCAAGCACCCGGCGGTGCTGAGGGCGCTGATGAACGCCGAGGACATCCTGCTCCTCGGCCGCTCGAGCGAGGGCGGGTCGGTCACCGAGAACCACACGATCTCCCGCGAGCGCGCCGGAGTGGTCCGCGACCTGCTCGTCGACCTCGCGCCGTCGCAGAGCGAGCGCTCGGAGCTGACGCGCAAGATCTACCTGCTCCTGATGAGCAACGACCGGCTCCTCGACGCGAACTTCTTCGCCTCGCGCTACGCCAACCGCCTGATCGCGTGGTCGAGTGAGATCGAGGGGACGCTGCGGGCGAACATCCAGGGCTACGCGGGGCTGCGCGGGCGCGAGGGGCGGTGGACCCGCAACACGATGAACCAGGTGGTGGTGATCGTGCCGCTGCCCTGCAAGCTTCCGCGCGCGGAGGCGACGCCGTCGCCGCCCGCGGCGATCCCGACGACGCAGCCGGAGCCCGCGGGCCCGGCGCAGCCGGCCGAGGGCCAGAAGTGAGGGCGCGTGGAGTCGGAGCGAACGCAAGACGATGAGCAGGAGGCGACGGCCGTGGCAGCGGCGCCGACGAGCGGGGCGGGCTCCGAGGTGGAGTTCGAGGTCACCGAAGACTGCGAGGACCCACCCGCCGCAGCGCCGCCGGAGGGCGCGTCAGGGACCGATCCGGTGGCGCGGCCGGTCGCGAAGTCGGGGGAGGAGGGCGCCGCCCAGGGCCCCGACGACGGGGTGGCGACGGATCCGCTCGTGCGGCCAGCCCGCGGCGACGCGACCCAGGTGGCGCGGATCCAGCGCTCGGACTCACCGCACACGGAGTTCATCCAGCTCTACGCGCGCGGCCCGAGCGAGGGCGACGAGGCGTGGGCGGAGATCCGGGCGCTCGCGGTCGAGGCGGGCCAGCGCTCCGCGACCAGCCCGACGACGATCCAGACGCCGCGCCAGCGGGCGATCCGTCGGCTCGGCTTCCTCGGCGTCATCACGGCGCTGGTCGCGGTGATCGCGGGCTCGCTCTACTGGGTGAGTCAAGTGCTGAGCCCCGAGGTGGCGGTCGGGGAGACCGACGCGGAGGACGGGACGACGACAGGGGCCTCCGGGACGAGCACGGGGGGCGCACCGCTGGAGAGCCCGGTCGAGCGGCCGAAGCTCTCCGAGCAGCTCGGGGTGGGGCTCAAGGTCGAGGAGGTGCTGGCGGTGACCACCAAGGAGGTGACCCGCGAGCGGAAGCTGGTCGACGTGCGCCTCGGCGCCCACGTCGAGCTCAAGCAGGTGACGGTCGTCAACCTGTGGGCCGACTGGTGCGCGCCCTGCAAGCGGGAGCTGGGGGGCCTCAAGGACATGTTCGAGGGCTCCGACTGGGGGGACCGCGTGCGCTTCCTGCCGGTGCAGGTCGCGGATCCCCGCGACGCGGTGTGGGCGCTCGAGACCTACGCCCCGCAGATGCCGCGGCACCCGGCCTTCCTGTCGGACGCACGCACGCGCGGGGGGCTCCTGGACGCGCTGCGCGAGGTGGTCCGGCGCCGCAAGGGCAAGAAGAGCCAGGTGGCGCTGCCGGAGTCGCCGGAGCTGGTCAACCTGCCGATCACGCTGGTGTTCGACTGTCAGCGCGAGCTCCGCCTCTTCCACGTCGGCGAGCTGAGCGGCGGCGACTTCGAGACGCTGAAGGGGCTGGTCGGGACGCTCCGCGCGGAGTTGGGGACGAAGACCTGTCGACGTGAGTCGTCCAGGACGATGGAGCCGAAGCACCCGGCGCGCTGCGGGGACGACAGGTGCGACCTGGGGGAGATGCCGGCGACGTGCTGCGACTGTCAGGAGTGCAAGGAGGGGGACATCTGCGTCCCGGCGAAGAGAGAGGGCGACAAGGTCCGCTGCGTCAAGGACTTGAGCACCAAGGCGCGAGGGAAGAAGTGAGACGCGGAGGGAGAGGAGCCGGGGAGGTAGCGCTCGCGCTGATCCTGGCCTGGGCGGCGCCGGCGCGGGCGGAGCGCCCCTGCACGAACCCGACGCCCGAGGCGCGCGAGCGCTGCGCGGGGGAGTTCTTCGCGGAGAAGGACTACGCGCGCGCGGCGGAGCAGTTCGAGGCGCTGTGGGAGGAGACCGGACGCTTCGAACACCTCTTCCATGCGAGCGTGGCCCGCGAGGCGGCCGGGAGCGACGGGTGGGCGCTGGCCCACGCGGTGAAGTACAGCCAGCAGAGCGGGCTGACCACGCGCGAGCAGGAGGAGGTGGACGCGCGGGTGGTGGACCTCCGGCGGCGGCTGGTCCTCGTACCGATCGTGATCACGCCGAGCGAAGCGCTCGGGGAGGAGGCGAAGCTGACCTTCCGCCGGGTGACGGAGTTCGGGACGGAGGAGTTCAGCTACACGCTCCCCGCGCTGACGACGACCCAGGGGCTCACGGTGTGGCTCGAGCGCGGCGACTGGTCGGTGGTGGTCGCGCCAGCGTCGCGCTCGCCGGCCTACGTGCGGGAGCACAGCGTGGTCCTGCGGGTGGCGCCGGGGAGGCGCTTTGAAGTCGCCTTGGCGCCGATCGAGGCGCCGGTGCGCTTCGTGTTCGGGCCGCGCTCAGAGGTGCGCCGCGGGGTCGACCTGCGGCTGATCGACGGCTTCAAGATCGCGCCGGATCGTCTGCTTCGGCTCCGCTCAGGGGCGCGCGTGCCGCTGCCGGTCGGACCCTGGCGGGTGCGGGCGGAGCAGCGTCGTCTCTCGCCCTGGACGGTGCAGCGGGACTTCGTGGTCGAGGGCGAGGGCGTCCGGCAGAACCAGGTCGAGCTCGAGTGGCGCCTGACGCCGGAGCGGCAGGCGCACCGGGTGCGGCAGATCCGGGTGATCCAGGGCCTTGGCGGCGCCGCGGCGGGTCACTTGCTGATCGGCGCGGTGCTCCTCGGCGTCGGCCTCGATTGGGCCAGAGACGCGACGCGCGGCCCGGGCGTGGAGACGGGCGATGACCGGGGGTGGTGGGTGGCGGGGCTCGGCGGCGGGGTGCTCGGGGCGGGTGTGGGCCTGGGTCTGACGGGGGCGCTGGAGGCGCTCAAGCCCTCGAAGACGCGCTCCGCGTTGACCTTCACGTCGGGGATGGGGCTCACGATCGTCGGCGCGGTCTGGAGTTGGGCCGCGTCGAGGTCGTACGAGCTGACGGCGGAGCAGAAGGTCAAGGCGGAGTTCGCGTCCGGCGCGGCGGGCGTGCTCGGGCTCGGGCTCGGGATGATCGCCGGGGCGGCGGTCGGGCACATCGTGCGTCGCCACAAGCGGGCCCGGGCGGAGGTCGGGGTCGGCCCGACGGGCGCCGCGCTGCAGGTTCAGGGGAGATTTTGAGATGGGAAGCGAAGGACACGTGAACATCCCGGACTTCACGGGGCGGACGCTGCGGGGGCGCTACGAGCTGGTCAGGCGGATCGGCTTCGGCGGGATGGCGACCGTGTACGCGGCGATCGATCGACAGATCGACAAGCCGGTCGCGGTGAAGGTCCTGAACCCGGCGTTCTTCCACAACGCGGACTACTTCGCCCGCTTCCGCCAGGAGGCCTTCAGCGCGGCGAAGATCCGCCACCCGCAGCTCGTCGACGTGACCGACTTCGGCGACGACGACGGGGTCGCGTACTTCGTGATGGAGCTGCTCGAGGGCGAGTCGCTGAGCGACCGCCTGCACCGGGTCGCCGGGCCGATGCCCTGGGGCGAGGCGCTGGCGATCATCGTCCAGGTGTGCGACGCCCTCGCGTACGCGCACGAGCGCGGGGTGGTCCACCGCGACGTGAAGCCGGGCAATATCTTCCTGGTCGCACAGCCAGGTCGTCCGGGTCAGGTGCAGGTCAAGCTGCTCGACCTCGGGATCGCCAAGGTCCTGCGCGAGGCGCTCGAGCTGCGCTCGACGGCGCCGGAGACGCGGCTCTCGCAAGGGACGCCGGGGACGCCGGAGTACATGGCGCCCGAGCAGGCGATGGGATACCCCGTCGACCACCGGGCCGACATCTACGCGCTCGGCGTGACGCTCTATCGCATGCTGACCGGGCACCTGCCCTTCTACTCGCCGACCTCGGTGTTCGAGGTGCAGCGGATGCACGTCGAGCTGCCGCCGGTGGCGCTGCGGCTGCTGGCCCCGGACGCGGGGATCCCAGCCGCGGTGGAGGCGGTGGTGCTGCGGGCGCTCGAGAAGCAGCCGGACGACCGCTTCGACACGGCGCGCGCGCTGGCAGACGCGCTCCTTGCCGCCCAGCACACGTCGTTGCTCCGGCCGCCGCCGCCGGTCGAAGACCCGACCCTGCGCTTCCAGCGGCAGGCGCTGGAGTCGGCGCCGCTGGCGCGCCTCTACGCGTCG
>CAZMML010000137.1:7494-7858 GCA_964567335.1 uncultured Nannocystis sp.
CGGGCTCCTGACGATGGCGACGGTGTTCATGCTCCTGAGCCTCTTCGAGGTCCCGGGGGTGAAGACCTTCGTCGCCGGACACCGCGGCCCGGCGCAGTCCGAGATGGTGGAGCTGCGCGAACCCTTCCAGGCGGACGCGCCCGCGCCGGCGCGGCCCGTGGAGCCGGTGGAGCTGGCGCCGATCGACCTCTACGACGGGGTCGCGCCGCCGGCGCGGCCCGTGGCGCCGCCGGTGGTGCGCACGCCGTCAGGGACAGGCGGGACAGGCGGGACAGGCGGGACGGGCGGCCGGGTGCCGGACCTCCTGCCGACGGACGGGGCCTCGCAGGCGAAGAGCTTTGTCAGCGGGAGGCTCGCCGGGATC
>CAZMML010000138.1:0-7845 GCA_964567335.1 uncultured Nannocystis sp.
GGGCGCAGCGGCGGCGGTCGCCGCGGGCGCTGGCGCGGCTGGGGCCGGCGAGGCTGGGGAGTTTGGCGAGTCCGCTGCCGACACGGCCGCCGCTGGCGTGGCCGCTGCCGGCGCGGCTGGAGCTGGCGTCGCCGATGGTGCGGCGGCCGCTGCCGGCGCGGGCGAGGCCGGCGCAGGGGAGGCCGGCGCCGGTGCGGCCGCGGCCGGAGCCGCGGACGGCGTGCTGGTCGCCGGAGGTTGGGTCGGCTGGAGGCTCATCCGCGGCCCGGCGAGGGCGCTTCCCGGGACAAGCGCGCTCGCGAGCGCGAGGCTCGGCGAGAGGAGACGAGGCACCAGCAGCCGAAGCGTCGCACGACGGAGCATCATCCGCGCGGATAGCACAAGCGATGCAGGTGCATCAACCTGAACCTGAGGTCATGAAACACATTTCCCTGGGAGGCCAGCCCGAGATCTTGCTTGCGCCGGGAGGCGCTCCGGATGTACTAGAAGATTCGAGTTGGGCGCCCTCCGCAACGCTCTCGTGCTTGGTCCGGTTCTGCTCGCCGGATCTCTGGTGACGTGCTCGCGGCCGGCCGCGACGGACGACGCGCTGGGCCGGGTTCAGGCGGCCGGTGTGCTCAAGTGGGGCGCGGACATCCAGGGCGGCGCCCCCTACATCTACGAAGACCCGGACAAGCCGGGTGGGATCAAGGGGTTCGAGGTCGACCTCGCGGACGCGCTGGCCGCTGAGCTCGGCGTCAAGGCGGAGTTCGTCCAGAACGACTGGGCCGCGCTGGTGCCCTCGCTCGAGCGCGGCACCTTCGACATCGCCATGAACGGGCTGGAGATCACCCCGGCCCGCGCGGGTCGGGTGCTCTTCACGCGCCCCTACTACGTCTTCGCCTCGCGGCTGATGGCCCGGCGCGACGACCCGAGCATCGTCCCCGACCTCGACGCGCTCAAGGCCGCCGGCAAGCGGATCGGGACCCTCGCCAGCAGCCTGACGGCCGACCAGCTCCTGGCCAAGGGCATCGAGCCGGTCTACTATGAAGATCAGCAAGGGCCCTACGACGACCTCGTCTCCGGCCGGATCGACGCCGTCTTCCACGACGACATCATCACCGGCAGGTACGGCGAGATCCGCCCCGAGCTGCGGGTCGTCGGCGACTTCGCGGACGGCTTCTACGGGATCGCCACCCGCAACCAGGACTCCTCGCTCCACGAGGCGATCGACGACGCGCTCGAGCGCGTGATCCAGTCCGGCAAGCTCGAGCAGCTCCTCCGCGCCGAGCAGATCTGGAACGACCGCCAGCTCGGCCTGCGCGAGTGGAGCGACTCCGACCAGCGCCGCCTGCTCGGCGACGCCGCGGCCAAGGTCGGGTTCCGCTGGCACCACTTCGTCACCTTCCTGCAGGCCTCGGGGATCACCCTGCTGCTGAGCGTGCTGGCGATGGCGATCGCCATCCCCTTCGGGCTCGCGCTCGCGCTGATGCGGCTCTACGGCGGCGCGGTCCTCTCGCGCATCTCCGAGGCCTACGTCGAGATCTACCGCGGCACGCCGGTGCTGCTGCAGCTCTACGTAATCTACTACGGGCTCGCCGACGTTGTGAAGCTCGACGCCTTCACCGCGGCGGTGATCGGCCTCGGCATGAACTACGCCGCGTACGAGGCCGAGGTCTACCGCGCCGGCATCCAGGCGGTGCCGAAGGGGCAGATGGAGGCCGCCCTCTCGCTCGGCATGCCGACCGGGCTCGCCCTGCGCCGCGTCGTCCTGCCGCAGGGCTTCCGCCTCGCGCTGCCCTCGGTGACCAACGACTTCATCGCCCTCCTCAAGGACAGCTCGCTCGTCAGCGTGATCACCGTGGTCGAGCTGACCAAGCGGATGACGATCGTCGCCGTCGACGTGCGCTCGTGGGTGGTCCCGGGCCTGCTCTGCGCGCTCCTCTACTTCTTGATGAGCTACCCGCTCTCGCTCTTCGCGCGGCGGCTCGAGCGGAGGCTGGCGCGCTCATGATCGAGATCGAGCGGCTGACCAAGAAGTACGGCGATCGGACCGTGCTCAGCGACATCTCCCTGTCCTTCTCCAAGGGCCAGGTCGTCAGCCTCGTCGGCCCCTCTGGCGGCGGGAAGAGCACCCTGCTCCGCTGCCTCAACGGCCTCGAGAGCTTCGACGGCGGCGCGATCACGATCGTCGGCGAGAAGCTGGTCCCCGGCGGGGACCGCCCCAACAGGTCGGCGCTCGCCGCCGTGCGCCGCAAGGTCGGGATGGTGTTCCAGCAGTGGAACCTCTTCGCGCACCGCACGGCGGTCGGCAACATCATCGAGGCGCCGGTGCACGTCCGCGGGATGAGCGTCGCCGAGGCGACCGAGCGGGCCCACCAGCTCCTCTCCCGCGTCGGGCTCTCGCACCGCGCGACCGCCTACCCGCACGAGATGTCCGGCGGGGAGCAGCAGCGGGTGGCGATCGCCCGCGCGCTCGCCATGGAGCCGAGCGCGCTGCTGCTCGACGAGCCGACCAGCGCGCTCGACCCGGAGCGCGTCGGCGAGGTGCTCGACGTGCTCACCGGGCTCGCCGCCGGGGGGCTCACCATGCTGGTGGTGACCCACGAGATGCGATTCGCGCGCGAGGTGAGCCACCGGGTGCTCGTGCTCCACAGCGGCACCGTGATCGAGGACGGCCCGCCGGCGGAGGTGCTCGACGCGCCGAAGAACGAGCGCACCCGGGCCTTCCTGGGGATGACCCGCGGTCGCTGAGCTCAGCCGCTGTAGGTCCGGCGGAAGGCGGGGCGCTCGCGGAGGCGGTCGAGGTACGCCGCGACGGCGGGCTCGCCGCGCACGAGGCCGAGCATGTCGAGGATGTTGACCGCGTAGCCGACGGTGACGTCGGCGGCCGAGAACTGCTCGCCGAGGAGGTAGCTGCGGCCCGACAGGCCGGCCGCGAGGTGGCGGACGATCGTCTCCAGCGTGCCGCGGTTGCGCTCGACGACCTGCGGGTCGCGGCGCTCGGGCGGGAGGAAGCGGGAGTGGAAGAGCGTCTGGATCCCCGGCTCGTCCATCGTCGCGCTGGCGTAGACGATCCACTGGTAGTACGCCGCGCGCTGGTCGAGCGGCGGGGCGAGCCCGCGGTCGGCGAACTTGTCCGCGAGGTAGAGGACGGCCGCGCAGGACTCGATGATCGTGTCCTCCCCGTCGACGAGCACTGGCACTGAGCCGTGCGGGTGCAGCGCGATGTGCTCGGGCCTCTTGTGGGCGCCGACCCTGACGTCGACGAGGATGAACTCATAGGGCACGCCGATCTCCTCGAGCATCCAGCGCACGCGGTTCGTCCGGGTCTGTGGGAATCCGTAGAGCTTCATCGATCCTCCAGGCGCCCAAGATAGCCCAGGAGGAACTGCCACGGTCGAGCGCGCGCGAACGCGAGAGCGCGCCCGCAGCCGCCGCGCGTTGAACCGGCGCCCGCGGGGCACTACGCTCCGGGAGGAGACAGCGATGGCGCGCATGCGGCTCAACTTGATCGGCGCGATCCTCTTCTGGGGGTTCCGGTTGGTGTGGACCTCCTTGGTCGTGCTCGCGCCCGCGCTCGGGGTGTGGGTCGCCTCCTCGCTCGCCGCGTACCGCAACGGCCCGGTGTGGCTCGTCTGCCTGGCGGGGCTCCTGCTCTTCCCGGTCTTACCTGTCCTCTGGGACACGGTCTCCGAGCGCCTCCGGCGCCGCAAGGCGCGGCGCCGGGACGAGCGCGTGCTGACGACCTGGGACCGGATCGTGCTGCGCACCCTGCTGGTCAACCTCGCCTTCCTCACCGCGCTGCTGTGGCTCCGCCCGGAGCTCGCCTTCACCGCCCTGTCGACGCGCGGCGACTGGTTCCTCGCCCACGTCGACGATCCTCGCGCCGAGCGGGCGCGGGCGGCCCTGCTCCACGCGGCCGACGGCCTGCAGTGGATCTACGAGGCCGCGCACCGCAACGAGTACGCGGGGATGGTCGACACCTCCGCGGCCGAGGCCCCCGCCCCGAGTGAGGCGCCGCGGCCGGATGACGCCTGGGACGACCCCTTCGCCAGGCCGCCGGAGCCGACGCCGGCGCCCTCCGAGCGTCCGCCCGAAGATCCCGGCGCGCCCTCCGAGGCGCCCGCCGAGGCGCCCGCGACCGGCGCGCTCTGGCCTCAGCCGGCGGAGGTCCACCCCGCCGTGCGCTCGATCGGCGAGGCCGAGCGCCAGAGCATCGAGACCGTCGGCCGCTACCTGCGCGCCCAGGAGCCCGACCAGGCGCGCCGGATCAAGGCGATCCACGACTTCACGGCGACCCACCTCGCCTACGACGTCGTGTCCTACCGCGCGGGGCGGATCCCCGACCAGAGCGCCGCCACGGTCTTCACCACCCGGCTCGCGGTGTGCGCCGGCTACGCCAACCTGATGAAGGCGCTCGGCGACGTCACCGGCGATGAGGTCGTCGTCGTCATCGGCGACGCGCGCAACAAGGCCTCCGAGGTCGACGGCGAGGGGCACGCGTGGAACGCCGCCAAGGTCGACGGCCTGTGGTACCTCTTCGATCCGACGTGGGACTCCGGCTCGACCGGCGAGACCTTCGAGCCCGCGTACCGCACCGACTACCTCTTCGTTCCGCCGGGCCTGATCGGCGTGACCCACTTCCCCTCCGACCCGGCGTGGCAGCTCCGCGAGCCCCCGCTCAGCCGCGGCGAGTACGCGCGCCAGCCGATGCTGCGCCCGAAGTTCTTCGCCGAGGGCTTCGGCCTCCCGGATGAGACCCGCTCGCAGGTCACGGTCCAGCGCGACTACACCCTCCGCGTCACCAACCCCCGGGGCCGCTTCATCCTCGCCAAGGCCGCGCGCGAGGGCGCGGCGCCGGTCGAGTGCGAGGTCCGCGGCGCAGAGCTGCTCGAGGTCCGCTGCGGCGACCTCGCCCCCGGCACCTACAACATCGAGCTCTTCGGCTCGCGGGTCCGCTTCGGCACCTACGAGTACCTCGGCGAGCTGCAGACCAACGTCACCGGGTAACTCAGTCGCACGCGGTCCGGATCTCGAAGTACGAGGTCCCCTCGTTGTCGTCGCAGGTGTCGTCCGGGATCCGGCACTTCGTGAGGCCCCCTTGCAGGTAGTCCGAGACCCACGTCTTGTCCTGAACGGCCGCGAAGGCCAGGTCGGCCGACGCGTACACGAAGTCCGCCTTGAGCGGCCCGAAGTCGATCCCGTCGCACTCCGCGAACCATCCGAAGTTGCTCAGGCCCTTCTGGTCGAGCCGGCCGCCGCCCCCGAGCGGGGTGATCTGGACCGGGAGGTTCTGCGTCAGGGCGACGTCCGTGCCGCCGTTGCCGCAGTGAGCCTTCCAATCGACCATGACCTCGAAGATCTGCACGCAGATGCCGCCGAAGCAGCCCCCGGAGAGGCAGTCCAGATCGCTCGTGCACTTCTCGCAGCCGAAGCACCCCTGGCAGTCGTCGCCGCCGCAGTCGACGTCGCTCTCGCCGCTGTTGAGGACCCCGTCGTGGCACGACGAGGGGGTGCAGTCGTCGTCGCAGCCGTCGCCGTTGACCTGGTTGCCGTCGTCGCAGCTCTCCCCGAACTGCTGGATGCCGTCGCCGCAGCTCTCCGGCGCCCCGGTCGTGCTCGTCGTGCTCGTCGTGCTCGTCGTGCTCGTCGTGCTCGTCGTGCTCGTCGTGCCCGTCGTGCTCGTCGTGCTCGTCGCGTCCGACCCCGCCGTCGACGCGGCGCCGGTCGAACCTTCTGGCCCGGTCGTCGAGTCCGTCCCTCCGCCGGTGCTCGTGCTCGAGCCTGTGCTCCCCTCGGAGGACGAGATTCCGCCGTCGACGAAGCAGGCGCACGCCACCGCCGCGAGGGCGCAGAGGCGAAGACGAGACAAGGGCACGAGAGCAGGGTCTCGTGCCCCCGGGAGCGCTGTCAAGTCGCTCACAATCGGCCGCGCGGCTCGCGGAGCGTTGCCCGCGCGGCCGACTCTATCGCGCGGGATTGAGGGCCTTCAACCGAGCGCTCCGCCTCGCGGCCGCGTCCACGGAGCGCTCGTACGCGACGAGCGCGTCGTCCCACGAGCCGTACATCGGGTTCGGGAGCATGAACCAGCGCGTGCCCCACCATGTGCTCTCGCGGACCATCGCGTCGCGCACCGCGAGGTCCGGCTTGTCCTTCTCGACGAAGTCGAAGAGGTTGTCGCCGAACACGAAGATCACGCGGTGCGTCTTGCTGACCGCGGCGCGGCGCGAGCTCTTGTCCTTCCAGCCCTTGGAGGGGTCCTTGAAGTAGAAGGTCTCGGTCCCGGCCGCGTCCGGGAAGCCGAGCCGCGCGAGGTTGTCGCGGGTCGCCTCGGCCTGGGCGGCGTCCCGGTTCGAGATGTAGAAGACGCGCACGCCGGCCTTGGACGCGGCGCCGAGGAACTCCACGGCGCCGGGGACGGCCCCCGCCTTGCGCTCGTCGACCCAGGCGCCCCACGACACGGGGTCGAATTCGGTGCCGTCCGCGATCATGCGCGCCTGGTAGGCGCTGTTGTCGAGGACCGTCTCGTCGACGTCGACGATGATCGCCGGCGGCAGCGCGGCGAAGTCGCCGCTCTGCTCGAGCGCCGCCGTCCAGGTACGGTCGCCGAGCGCGCGCTGGAGGTCCTCGCGGGCGGCGGCGAAGACCTGGAGCGCCGCGGCCTCGTACTCGGCGCTCGATTGAACCCAGGCGACCGCGAGCAGGCCGTCGGCCGGTCGCAGGTTCCCGGACGCAGCAGCCGGGGCGCAGGCGCAGACAGAAAGGGCCAGGAGCAGGTGACGGGACCTCGACATGCACGCGGATGGTACCCGAAGGTGATAGCCTCGGGCGGTGGCGCCGGCAGATCCCAAGGTGTACACGGTCGGAGAGCTCGTGCAGCGCGCGCACCGGTGCGTCGAGCAGACCTTCCCCCCGCTCTGGGTCGAGGGGGAGATCACCAACCTGCGGATCGTCAGCAGCGGCCACGCCTACTTCACCCTGCGCGACGAACGAGCGCTGCTCCCGGTGGCGATGTGGCGCAGCGCCCTCGCCCGCCAGCGCCATCGCCTCGTCGACGGACAGGCTTTTCGGGTGTTCGGCCGCCTCGGGATCTACGCGGCGCAGGGCAAGTTCCAGCTCTACGGGGAGCGCGCCGAGCCGGCCGGGCTCGGCGCGCGCATGCTGCGGCTCGAGCAGCTCCGCCAGAAGCTCCAGGCCGAGGGGCTCTTCGCCCGCGAGCGCAAGCGGCAGATCCCCGTGTGGCCGCGGCGGATCGGCGTCGTGACCTCGGCGACCGGCGCCGCGATCCACGACATCCTCAAGGTCGCGCGGCGCCGCTGCCCCGCGCGGATCTTGCTCGCCCCGGCGCAGGTCCAGGGGGACGACGCGCCGGTCAGCATCGTCCGCGCCCTGCTGCGCCTGCAGCGGGTCGCCGACGTCGACGTGATCATCCTCGGCCGCGGCGGCGGCGCGAGCGAGGACCTGTGGGCCTTCAACGACGAGGCCCTCGCGCGCGCGGTCGCGGCGTGCCGCGTCCCCGTCGTCTCCGCCGTCGGCCACGAGGTCGACACCAGCATCTGCGACCTCGTCGCCGACGTCCGCGCCGCGACGCCCTCCCACGCGGCCGAGCTGGTCGTGCCCGACCGCGAGGCCTTCGTCGGCGGCCTCGCTCACCTCGAGCGCCGCCTGACCCTCGCCACCCGCCGCCGGGTCCTCGACGAGCGCAGCCGCCTCGAGCTCGCGGAGCGCCGCCTCGAGGCCCTCGCCGGGCGCCTGCTCACCGCGCCGCGTCGCCGCCTCGAGGCCCTCCTCGCCCGCTTGCGCCTGCAGCACCCGCGCGTCCGCCTCACCCGCGACCGGCGGCGCCTTCAGGCCCTGCATGAG
>CAZMML010000139.1:0-3294 GCA_964567335.1 uncultured Nannocystis sp.
TGATCCTCGGCTCCACCCTCTGCGTCTACGGCAACCAGCCGGCCTACCCGAGCCGCGAGGACGCCGCGCCCAACCCGACCGAGATCTACGCGCACACCAAGCTCGCCGCGGAGCAGGTCGCCCGCGGCTTGCAGGCGAGCCTCGGCCTGCGCCTTGCGATCGCGCGCTTCCCGGGCGTGTACGGCCCCGGCATGCGCAGCTCGCTGGCCGTCGCCCGCTTCATGCGCGCGGCCGCGGCCGGCGGCGAGCTCCTGGTGCACGGCGACGGCCTCCAGACCCGCACCCCGCTCCACGTCGAGGATCTCGCCGCGGGCCTCGTCGCCCTGGTCGAGCGCGACGACCTCAGCGGCGCGATCAACTTCGCCGCACGCGAGGAGATCAGCGCCCTCGAGCTCGCGCGCAGGATCATCGAGCTCGCGGGCCAGGGGACGATCCGCCACGTCGAGCAGCGCTCCCCACAGACCTTGCGCGAGCTCGCCGACGGGACCCGGGCCGCGCGCGAACTCGGCTGGACCCCGACGATCAGCCTCGCCGAGGGCCTCGCCTCGACCTGGCGCTGGTGGCGGACCTGCCCGCCGCCCGACGACCAGCGACGCGCACCCGAACCTCGCGGCGCCCACGACCCGCCCGCTTGAGAGCGGCGAGCGCCCGTTCGACCCTGCTCCGTACCGCGCAGGCTCTCGATGTCACGGCCGACACGATCCCCGAAACCGGGTGGCGGGCAATTGTTCGGTCCGCGGCGATCACTCTCTCCGCGGTCCGCGAGGCGGACCGCGGGCGGCGACGGGGCAGTCGCGCGCCGCAGCAGCGCCGCGGCGCGGCGCGGGAAGAGAGCTCCCATGTCTCAGCAGATCTTCGTGCAGCTGATCGGCGCGGCCTGCGGCCTCGCGACCCTCCTTGCGGCCCAGCCGGCCAGCGCGCTCGACAAGTACCTCGACCTCGAGCCCGCGCAGACCAAGTCCGGCCTCGGCTACGGCTACAACAGCATCTCGCGCGAGTTCGTGCTCCGGCAGTGCGTCCAGTTCGACCCCGGCGTCACCGACGGCAGCGGCGGCGCCAGCGGCGACACCTTCAAGTTCAGCTCGATCGTCTCCAACGCGCAGCTCGCCGACGAGATGGACCTCGCGGTCGCCACCAAGTTCTCGGCCTCCATGGGGGTCGCCAGCGCCAGCACCAGCGCCAAGGTCGACTTCTTCCAGTCGACCAAGACCAACCTGCTCACCCACACGATCCTCGCCTCCTACAACAACGTCGAGCCGATGAAGTACGTCGCCGGCGATCTCAACCTGAAGCCCGAGTATCTGGCGATGATCGGCACCCCCGCCTTCCGCCAGCAGTGCGGCGACTACGTCATCATCGGCGAACAGAAGGGCCGCTGGTTCTACGGCACCGTCCAGCTCGTCGTGAAGGACACCCTCACCGAGAGCAAGCTCGCGGCCAACGGCTCGGTCGAGGCCCAGTACGGCGCCGCCTCCGCGGAGGCCAACGTGAGCAGCATCAAGAAGCTCAAGGACGCCAGCCAGAGCCAGGACCTCCAGATCCGCGTCACCTCGAGCGGGACCGCCTCGGCCAGCCTCACCGTCGACCAGTTCCTCGCCCAGGTCGCCGCCTTCCCCGGCGCCGCGGGCGCCAAGCAGACCTACAAGCTCAAGGCCGTCCCCTACGAGGCGATCGTCGCCAACTGGCCCGTCACCGACCCGCTCGCGCCGATGACCTCCGAGCAGAAGCTGACCCGCGTCGCCGAGGCCGCGTGGGGCCTCACCGCGCTGATCGCCGACTCGAACTTCGTCATGCAGCACGCCGCGCTCTTCGCCCTCGGCACCACCCCGGCCAAGCGGGACGCCCGCGTCGCCTTCATCAAGGCGCGCCGCAACTGGTACCAGGGCCAGCTCGACGCCATGCGGAGCCAGGCCAAGGACTGCGACGTCGACTGGGGCGGGACCGCCGCCTGCGAGGCGCTCTACGGCAAGTGGAAGGACTGGGAGACCTTCGCGGTCGCCGAGTACGAGCAGTTCCCGGCCCGCTACACCGCCGACTGCTACGCCTCGCGCGACGCCGGCCCGCAGATCCAGGACGCGCTGCAGCTCGCGCTCGGCACCGCGAGCGGGAAGTTCGGCAACACCAAGGGCGACCGCGAGGTCGGCGGCGGCCCCGTCAAGTTCAGCGCCCACCTCGACCTGAAGCCCGACTTCACCGGCGGCGACCCGCTCGCCGTCCGCAAGCTCCTCGCCGCGCTGCGGGTCAAGATCGAGGAGGACAACGCCGACCACACGACCTTCGAGGCCACCGTCAAGCCGCACGTCTTCGACCTCGCCACCCCCGACCTCAGCCAGGGCGCGCCGATCACCCTCGGCCAGTGCGCGTACCAGGGCACCGGCGTCAAGGCCGCCCAGGTGACCGAGGACCCCGCGAGCTGCAACCCGCTCAAGGCGATCAACAAGGCCGCCTACGACGCGTGCATCGCCGCGCTGAACCAGAGCAAGTACCACGGGATCCTCCGCGGCCGCACCGGCGAGGACCCGCGCACCGAGCTCTTCAGCAAGAACGGCCGCGGCGTCCTCAGCTCCATGACCTGCACCGTCGACTCCGACCACGGCGACGACACCCCCATGATCGGCTGCAGCCAGGTCGGCCTCCGCTCGATCCAGCTCGACCTCATCAACACCCAGGACCTCGCGGCCGACAAGTGGACCGCGCCCAAGGTCGTCGACGCCGCGGTGATCGCCAAGGGCCTCATCCCGCGCCCCGAGCTGACCCAGATGATGACCAAGCTGGTCGCCCGCAAGGGCAAGATCACGCCCAGCCAGGCGCTCCGCATCTGCAAGGCGGGCCTCGTCAACGTCGGCGGCGAGTGCGTCAAGGCGCTGCGCCGCTGACCAGGCCCCACGGCCGCCGCACCGGAGGGGCCCGCGCCTTGCGCGGGCCCTCCGCGCGTGCGAACGTGGCGCCATGTCCCGCTCGGCTCGCCCGCTCCTGCGCTTCGCCGTCGGCACCTCGCTGCTGGTCCCAGCAGCCGGCGCCTGCACGTCCAGCAACGACCGCCCGCCCACCGCGAACCCGGGGCCCGTCCAGCAGGAGCCGGTGAAGCCGCTCGAGGTCATCCCGACGCCCGACACCCCCGCGCAGCCCCAGCCCGAGCCGCAGCCGATCGTCAACACCCAGCCGCCCCAGCAGCCCACGACCGAGCCCAAGCTCGAGCCGCAGCCGATCATCAACACCCCCCCGCCCCAGCCCGAGAAGCCCGAGCCCAAGCCCCGGCCGAAGCCGATCATCAACACCCCCCCGCCGACCTGA
>CAZMML010000139.1:3394-7809 GCA_964567335.1 uncultured Nannocystis sp.
GCCGCGGTCCCCGGTCACTTGATGCAGGTCCACATGACCGTGTTACAGATGAGCGGCCCGAGCCCGTCCTGGCCGCAGTTCCCGCTCCCGGTCCAGTTCCCGAGGTCGAAGTTCTTGTTACCGGTCGCGTTGCAGGTCGTCCCGCCCTGGCAGTAGCCGCACACGCTGCCGCACGTGCCGCCCCACTGCCCGACCGTCGTGTACCCGAGGTTCTGGCAGATCAGCACCGGGTGGAACTGGCCGGTGGTGTTCGCCGACACCCACGCCGTCTGCGCGGAGGCCTCGCACACCACCCAGGGCGCCCCCGTCCCGGGGTCGCTCCCCTGCTGGCACTTCTGCGCCATCGCCTCTTTCTTGCAGCCGGACGAGCAGCCGTCGTTGCTGTTCATGTTCGCGTCGTCGCACTCCTCCCCGGCGCTCGCGTTGATCTTGCCGTCGCCGCACATCGCCGGCGTGCAGTCCGAGTCGCACAGCGCCGTCTCCCCGCCGGCGTCGCACTGCTCGCCGAGGGTCGCGTTGATCTTGCCGTCGCCGCACATCGCCGGCGTGCAGTCGGTGTCGCACTGGGCCGTCTCGCCGCCGCCGTCGCACTGCTCGACGCCCTGCTGCACCACCCCGTCGCCGCACTTGGCCGGCTGACAGGTGTTGAGGCACCCGTCCTCGTTGACGTTGTTGGCGTCGTCGCAGCCCTCGCCCATCTGCACCACCCCGTCGCCGCACGCCCCGGCCTTGCACGCGTTGCTGCAGGCGTCGTTGTCGACCATGTTGCCGTCGTCGCACGCCTCCGCGCCCATCTGCACCACCCCGTCGCCGCATGTCGCGTTGACGCAGGCGTTGCGGCACGCGTCGGTGTCGACCATGTTGCCGTCGTCGCACTCCTCGCCGTCCTCGACGATCCCGTTGCCGCACACCGGGTCCGGCGGCCCCGACGAGCTCGACACCGACACCGACACCGAGGCCGACTCCGACGACGAGGTCATCGTCGTCGTCCCCGTGCTCGACCCGCTCCCCCCCTCGGTCACGCCCCCGCTGCTGCCGCCGCCGCTCGAGGTCACGACCTCCTCGGTGGTGCCGCTGCTCGAGGCCGGCATCGACGTCGCGCTCACCGACGTCGTGCTCGGCATCGTCGTGAAGGGCGTCCCCGTGTTCGGGTCGTCGCCCGCGCTGCACCCGCCGAGGAGAACCACCCACCCGAACACCCGCCAGCCGCGCATGGCCCCGATGCTCGCAAGCCGGCCGCCGCCGCGTCAAGCCGCCGCCGCGTAATCCGCCGGACCTGGCGCGGCTTCGGACCGCCCCACGACCGCGCGCCGATCCGCGACCGCGCGACGCGCACGCCCGAAGCGCACCCCCTGAGGAGTATCCTCGGCCCGCATGCCTCGCCTCCTGATCGTCCCGCGCTGGGCCGGCGGCCCGCGCTCCGACTTCTACCCCTGGCTGCTCGACGCGCTCGCCGGGCTCCCCGGCCGACCGATCGGCCCCGCGTTCGCCGCCGATCTCCCGGAGCCCGGCACGCCGCGGGTCGACACCTGGCCCCCGGCGATCCTCCGGCTGCTCCTCGAGTCACCTGACCTCGAGGACACCCTCGTGCTCGGCCACAGCGTCGGCTGCCAGGCGCTCCTGCGGGCGCTCGGCGACCTCCCCCCGGGCCGACGCGTCGCGGGGATGCTCGCCGTCGCCGGCTGGTGGACGGTCGACGCGCCGTGGCCGACGATCCTCCCCTGGCAGGAGCCCCTCGGCGACCTCGCCCGCGTGCGGGCCGACCTCCCCGCGCTCACCGTCTTGCTCTCGGACAACGACCCCTTCACCGCCGATCACGCGGCCAACGCCGCGCTCTGGCGCGAGCGCCTCGGCGCGCAGGTCGAGCTCGTCCCCGGCGCGCGCCACTTCAACGGCGCCGCCGAGCCGAGCGTCCTCGCCGCGCTCCTACGCCTCGCGGGGGGGCGTCCCGCGCTCTGAGCCCGGGCCCGCGCTCGCCCCGTCCGCGCTCACCCGGCTGAGTCGACCGCTCCGCCACAACCACAGCGCGACCGCCCCGTAGGCCGCGAGGGAGAACGCCCCGGCCTCGCCCGCGAGCCACGGCTCCAGCGCTCCGGCGAACCAGGCGCCGAAGATCCCCTGGTAGAACACGTTGTGGACCGAGTGGGCCAGCACCGCCGGCCACACGCTCCCGCTCGCCAGCCGCAGCCACCCGAAGAACACCCCCGCCGGCACGATCGTCGCCATGAAGAGCGCCGCGCTGATCCACGGCAGGTCGCTCGAGGCGTACGCGCCGCGCACGATCAGCGGCAGGTGGTAGAGGCCCCAGACCGCCCCGCTCAGCGCCAACGCCCCCGGCACGCGACCCGCGACCAGGCGCGGGACCAGATAGCCGCGCCAGCCGACCTCCTCGCCGAAGGCCAGGATCATCCCGAGCAGCACCCCCAGCGTCGCGTCGAGCAGCGCCGCGACCGCCCACGTCGAGAGCGACGCGTCCGCCCCCGCCTCCGCCGGCGCCTGAAAGTGCACCGCCCCGACCGCGAGCGCGGCCCCGTAGGTGAACGCGGCGCACGCGGCCGGCACCCCGTACGCGGCCCCCAGCCCCGACTCGGCCCGTCCGAGCTCGAGCAAGGGCTCGCGCGCGAGCAGGCGCAGGCCCACGGACACGAGCAGCGGCAGCCACATCAGGCCGAACACGACCGCGAACGACGCCTCTTCGAGGGTGTCGCCGACGACCCACAGCTCGTACGCCGTCGAGGCCGCGAGCACCGCGACGATGAACACGAGCGCCTGGCAGCGCGCAGGGCGGGGACTTGAGCCCACAGGGAGATGCTACCCCGGGACGATCTCCGCGTGCCCGCCTCGCAAGCGCGCGAGGCCGACGTGCGTCTCGGCGCGCGACTGGTTCGTCAGAGCGCGCCGCCGCCGACGATCGACGCGGCGGCGCGTGAGCGTTCTGCCCGCCCAGCCCTGTAAGCGGCCGCGATAGCTGGCCGTGGCGACCCCCGAGCCGGCCTTTTCGGCTCCCACGCGATCCCGCTCCGCCCCGGCCTCGGCGAGCCGCCCTAGACCCCGCCCGGGGCCCTTCGCGTTGCAGGCCGCCACCGATACCCTCGCCCAAGTGGAGATGTCCATGCGCCAGATCCCCCTCGTCGTCTGCCTCGGCCTCGCCGGCCTCGTCGCTTGTACCAGCCGTCAGGCCCCTCCCGGCGGCGGCGCCGTCAACGAGTCGACCTCGAGCGGCGAGTGCAGCCTCGTATGGCGTGCCCCGGAGCCGCAACAGACCCCCGGCGTCGCCCCCTTCTCGCTCACCGCCCAGGACGGAACCGGCCTCGAGCTGCTCGCCGTCAAGAGCCGCGCCTACGTCGAGGACCCCCTCGCGCTGACCGAGCTCCACCTCACCTTCCGCAACCCGAACGACCGCGTGATCGAGGGTCGCTTCGAGATCAACCTCCCCCCGAACTCCGCGATCTCCCGCTTCGCCATGATGATCGACGGCCGCTGGCAGGAGGCCGAGGTCGTCGAGCTACAGGCGGCGCGCCAGGCCTACGAGGACTTCCTCCACCGCCGCCAGGACCCCGCCCTCCTCGAGAAGGCCGCCGGTAACCGCTTCAGCGCGCGCGTCTTCCCGATCCCCGCCCGCGGCGTCAAGGAGATCATCGTCTCCTACTCCGAGGAGCTCACCAGCAGCAGCCAGCCCTACCGCCTCTACCTGCGCGGCCTCCCGCAGCTCCAGGACCTCGACGTCGAGGTCGTCGTCCCCAAGGGCGGCGGCGTCACCGAGAAGACCGCCGTCAAGAAGCAGAACTTCATGCCGGCGCAGGACCTCGAGCTGCAGACCCCGCGGCGCAACCCCGAGGTCGGCCTCCGCTACGACCGCCTCGCGGTCGCCCGGATCGCTCCGGACGTCAAGCTCCCGCAGCTCCCGCTGACCGGCGTCACCCTCCTCTTCGACACCAGCGCCTCGCGCGCGCTCGACTTCAAGGGCCAGGTCGCCCGCCTCACCCTCCTCGTCGCCGAGCTGCGCGCCGCCAGCGGGGGCGACTTCCCGCTCACCGTCGCCTGCTTCGACCAGGGCGTCGAGATCGCCTTCTCCGGCAACGCCAGCAGCTTCAGCGCCGACGCCGTCCAGGCGATCCTCGCGCGCGGCCCCCTCGGCGCCTCCGACCTCACCGGCGCGCTCCGCTGGGTCGCCGCCCAGAAGGCCCACGAGCGCGTGATCGTCGTCGGCGACGGCGTCGCCACCGCCGGCGAGACCGAGCGCGACGCCCTGCGCAAGGCCGCCTCCGAGCTCGCCCGCGCCGGCGTCCGCCGCCTCGACGCCGTCGTCGACGGCGGCCTCCGCGACGAGTCCCTGCTCCGCCAGATCACCACCGCCGACCTCGAGCAGGCCGGCATCGTCGTCGACGCCGCCCTCCCCGCGCCGCTGGTCGCCT
>CAZMML010000140.1:0-7798 GCA_964567335.1 uncultured Nannocystis sp.
TACCACACGCCCTCCGCGTCGCCGACCACCAGGTTGAAGCCGGCGTAGCGCTCCGCGGCGACCTCCGCCGTGTAAGCCGCCGCGGACGCGCCGCCGCGCAGGAAGCCGGCCACCAGCTCCCCGCGCGAGGGGGCGCCGACCTTGTGCTCACGCGGGTCGCGGACGTTCGTGAGCGCCGCCCAGCGCCCGCTCCGGGTCGCGCCGAGCCAGGTCCCTCCGCCCAGGAGGTCCCGCCCGCCGACCACCGCCGGCGCGTCGCTCCACCACGCAGCCGCGGCCGCGGGCCGGGCCAGGAACTCGTCGCGGTTGGCGGCGAGCACGACGCGGTAGCGCGGGTGGGCGCCCAGGGCGAAGAGCAGCGTGCACATTCAGGCCTCCTCCGCGCGCCCGCGGAGGCGGCGCGCGAGCCGGGCGAGGGCCGACTGCGCGTCGTCGAAGAGCGAGTAGGCGACCGGGACGATCAGGAGCGTGATCACGAGCGAGAGCGCCTGCCCGCCGATGATCACCTTCGCCATCGAGGCCCGGGCGGCGGCCCCCGGGCCCTTTCCGAGGGCGATCGGGGTCATGCCGGCGATCAGCGTGATCGTCGTCATCAGGATCGGGCGCAGGCGGGTCTTGTTGGCCTCGATGATCGCCGCGTCGCGCCCCAGCCCCTGCGCCCGCAGGGTGTTGGTGTAGTCGACCTGGAGGATCCCGTTCTTCTTGATGATCCCGAAGAGCATGAACACCCCGAAGGTCGAGTAGATGTTCAGCGTGTCGCCGAGCAGGATCAGCGAGAGCAGCGCGAAGGGCAGCGAGAGCGGCAGCGAGAGCATGATCGTCACCGGGTGGAGCAGGCTCTCGAACTGCGCCGCCAGGACCATGTACATGAAGAGGAAGGAGAGCGCGAGCGCGGTGAGGAAGCTGGTGATCGTGTCGCCGAGGATCTTCGCCCGGCCGCTGAAGACCACCTCGTAGTCCGGCGGCATCGCCAGCTCGGCCGTCATCGCCTTGACCTTGTCGACCGCGTCGCCGAGCGGCAGCCCGTCGAGGTTCGTCCCGAGCTCGACCTGGCGGATCCGCCCGAGCCGGTCGATCTGCGCCGGGCCGCGCTCGCGCTGGAACTCCGCCAGCGCCTCGAGGCGCACCAGCCCGTCGCGCGCGGCGATCGGCAGCCCGCGGAGCGCGCCGAGGTCGCGGCGGTCCTCGGGCTCCAGCCGCAGCCACAGGTCGTACTGCTCCGCGCCCTCGCGGATCTTCGAGATCGGCTCCCCGCCGACCATCGTCCGCAGCGCCGCGGCGACCTCGCCCGCGCGCACCCCGAGGTCGGCGGCCCGCTCGCGGTCGATCTTCACCCGCACCTCCGGCCGGCGCACCGCGGCGGACGAGTCGACGTCGACCAGCCCCGGGGTCTCCCGCATCCTCGCCATCAGCGCGTCCGCGTAGCCCGTCAGCGCCTCGAGGTCCGGGCCGCGCAGCGAGAAGGAGAGCTGGGTGTTGCGCCCCGAGCTCGAGAGCCCGCCGACGTCCTGCACGCTCGGGCGCAGGTCCGCGTAGGGCCGCAGCGCCTCGCGCGCCTGCTTCTGCACCGCCGCGAGCGGGTAGTCGCGCTCGGCGATGTCGGTCACCTGGAGGTAGATCTGCACCTCGGTCACGTCCTCGCCGCCGCGCGCCGAGCCGATCTGCGTGTAGAGCCGCTCGACCCCGCGGAGCGCGCGCAGCTCCGCCTCCACCTCCGCCGCGAGCGCCGAGCTCGCCTCGAGGCTCGACCCCTCGGGCATCGTCAGCACCACCATGAACTCGCTGGTGTCGTCCTTGGGGATGAAGTCCTTGCCGATCCGCTGGGCCAGCGGGGAGACCATCGCGATCGTCGCCGCCGCGAGCGCCACCACCCCCCAGCGCAGCTTCAGCGACCAGCGCACGAGCCACGCGTAGGAGCCGTCGAGGGCCGCGTTGAGGCGGGCGACCGGGCCCCGCGGGCGCGCGTCGTCGTGCCGCGGCCGCCGCAGCAGCCGCGCGCAGAGCATCGGCGTCAGCGTCAACGACACGAAGAGCGAGATCGCGATGGCGAACGCGGTCGTCACCCCGAAGCCGCGCCAGAAGCGGCCGACCCGCCCCTCCATGAAGGCGGTCGGCAGGAAGATCACGATCAGCGAGAGCGTGGTGGCGAAGACCGCGAGGCTGATCTCGCGGGTGCCGACGATCGCGGCCTCGAAGGGCCGCTCGCCGCGCTCGACCCGGCGGTAGACGTTCTCGAGGACCACGATCGCGTCGTCGATCACGATCCCGACCGCGAGCGTCAGCGCCAGCAGGGTGAAGTTGTTGAGCGTGTAGTCGAGCGCGCCGAGGACCGCGAAGGTCGTCACGATCGAGGTCGGGATCGCCAGCGCCGCGATGAAGGTCGAGCGCAGCGAGCCCATGAAGACGAGCACCGAGAGGCTCGCCAGCGCCGCCCCGAGCACGAGGTGCAGCTCGACCTCGTGGATCGAGCGGCGGATGAAGCGCGACGCGTCGCGGATCGGCGTCAGCTCGATGTCGCCCGGGAGCGAGCGCCCGAGCCGGTCGACCCGGGCGAGCAGGGTGTCGACGACCTCGACCGTGTTGGTCCCGGCCTGCTTCTGGATCACCAGCGCGACCGCGTTCTCGCCGTCGAGCCGCGAGAGCGATCGTGGGTCCTCAGCGCCGTCCTCGACCCGGGCGATCTGTCCGAGCAGCACCGGCGCGCCCTGCCGCTCCGCGACGACCAGGCGCTCCAGCTCGTGCGCGTCCTCGACGCGGGCCATCGTCCGCAGCACGTCCTCGCGGCCCTCGCCCTCGACGCGGCCGCCGGGCAGCTCGAGGTTCTGCTCCTCGATCGCCCGCCGGACCTGCTGGATCGAGAGCCGCTGGGACGCCAGCGCGTCGGCGTCGAGCAGCACGTTGAAGGCCCGCTTGCGCCCGCCTGTGAGCTGGATCCGCCCGACCCCCGCGGCGCCCTGGAGCGGCTCCAGCACCTGCTTGCGGGCCATCTCGGTCAGCTCGCGCAGGTCGCGGTGGCGCGACGACACCACCAGCGTCAGCACCGGGATCGCGGTCGTGTCGAAGCGCGTCACCACCGGCGGGTCGGTCCCCTCGGGCAGATCGCGGAGCGCCGCCGCCACCTTGTCGCGGACGTCCTGGGTCGCCTGGTCGCGGTCGCGGTCGAGCACGAAGTTGACCGTCACCACCGACACGCCCTCGAGCGAGGTCGAGCGCAGCTCGTCGATGCCCTCCGCGGTGCTGACCGCGTCCTCGACGATCTTCGTCACCTGCGTCTCGACCTCCTCGGGGCTGGCGCCGCGGAGGGTCGTCGTCACCGTCACGACCGGGATCTCGACGTCCGGGAACTGGTCGACCCCGAGGTCCCGGAACGAGAGCACCCCGAAGGTCACGCACGCGAGGATCATCATCAGCGTGAAGACCGGCCGACGGACGCAGATCTCCGAGAGGGTCACGGCGCCTTCACCTCGGCCTTCACCTCGGCCTTCACCTCGACCTTCGCCTCACCGCTCGCGGCGTCCTTCGGCGCCGCCGGCCGCACCGGGGTGCCGGGCGCGACGGTCGCCGCGCCGCGGACGATGACCGTCGCGCCCGCGTCGAGGCCGGTCACGATCGCGTCGCCGCTCTCCTCGGCCAGCAGCTCGACGTCCTGCGCCGCGGCCTCCCCGTCGCGGACCTGCATCACCCGGTCGCGCCCGAGCACGTGGAACACGGCCGCCCGCGGGACGCGGACGCTGCGATCCTCGTGGCCGAGCGCGAGCTTGGCGACGACGAACATCCCCGGCCGGAGCACCGCGTCGCGCGGCACCTCGGCCTCCGCGGTGAAGGTCCGCGTCGCGGGCGACACGACCGGCGAGACCCGCGTGACCGTCGCCTTCGCCGCGAGCGAGGCCCCGGCCTGGCCGGCCATCACGTCCTTCGGCGCGACCTCGACAGGCGTACCCGGCACCACGAGCGCGGCGTAGCGCTCGGGCACCTCGAGCGTGAGGCGCAGGGTGGCGTCGGCCACGAGGTCGAAGAGCGGCGCGCCCGGCTTCACGTAGGTCCCCGGCGCCACGTGACGCGTAGCGATCGCCCCCGCGAAGGACGCCCGCACGCTGGTGTCGGTGAGCTGCCGCGACGCCAGCGAGCGCTGGGCCTTGGCCTCCGAGAGCCGCGTCCGCGCCAGCTCGAGCTCCTCCGCCGTGGCGACGCCCCCGAGGCTCTCGATCCGCCGCACGTCGCTCGTCGCCTGCGAGAGCGCCGCGTCGAGCTCGGCGACCCGTGCCCGGTAGTCGACCGGCCGGATGGTCGCCAGCACCTGGTCCTTCGTCACGCGGTCGCCGAGGTCGACCCGGACCTCGGTGATCGGCCCCTCGACCCGCGCGGCGACCTGCACCTTCTCGAGCGGCGCGAGCGTCCCGGACAGGGTCAAGATCCGCGGGTGCGGCGAGAGCTTCGCCTCCGCGACCTCGACGACCCGCGCCTCCTGGGCCCGCGCCGTCTTGGCCGGCGCAGCGGCGGGCGCCGGCTCGCACGCGAGCGTCAGCCCCAGCGCCGCCCCGACGACGAGCTCCAGGATGTCGCGTGGCACGTCCCACACCCTCGCGCGCAGGTCGGTGGCGGTCAAGCGTCTCCCGCGGCGCTCGCCGCGCGGCGGGTCACTCGGCGGCCAGCGCCTCGATCGCCCGCCGCACATACACGCGGATCATCTCGCGGCGGTAGGGCGCCTCGTAGGGCACGTTCTCGAGCGGCTTGCACTGCGCGTGCGCGGCCTCGCTGACGATCCGCGCGACCGCTGGGTCGGCGAGGCGCTTGCCGAGCGCCGCCTCGAGCTTCGTCACCACCCGAGGCTTCGCGCCGAGCACCCCCGCGACCACCTTCGCCGCCGTGATCGGGCCTTGCTCCTCCGCCAGGTCGAAGCGCAGCGCGACGCTGACGAGCGGGAAGTCGATGCTCTTGCGCACCGACCACTTCACGTAGCGCGCGCGCCGGGGTCCGGTCGGCAGCGGCACCCGCAGCTCGGTGGTCACCTCGCCCGGGCGCGCGGTCGTGTGCGCGATCCCGTCGGCGCGGTAGTAGTCGACCAGGGGCAGCTCGCGGGTCCCCTCGGGCCCGACCAGAACGATCCGCGCGTCGAGGGAGATGAGCACCGGCACGTTGTCCGAGCTCATCGCCGCGACGCAGTTCTGGCCGCCGGGGACCACGTGGCAGACCTTGCCCTCGGACTTGAGGCAGCCGCCGCCGAGCGCCTCGCGCCAGAAGTGCGACTGGTTGACGTAGCGGCAGCGGGTGTCGAGGTTCACGTTGCCGCCGATCGTCCCCATGTTGCGGATCGTCGGGCTCGCCACGAGGCCTGCGCTTTGGGACAGGCTCGGGAAGCGCCGGGCGACCTCCGGGTCCGCGGCGATCTGCGAGAGCGTCGCGCTCGCGCCGATCCGCAGCGCCCCCGACTCCTCGTCGACCCGCACCCCGCGCAGCGCCGTCAGGCGCGAGAGGCTGACGAGCAGCGGCGGCGCCCCGAGGAAGTGCTTGAGGTTCGGCAGGATGTCGGTGCCGCCGGCGACGATCCGCGCGCCCGGGCGCTGCAGCGCCGCGACCACGCCCTCGACGGAGTCCGGCGCCACGACCTCGAATTGCGGCAGGCGCAGCATGCTACGCGCTCCTCCGGGTGGCCTCGCGCTTGTGCGGCGCCAGCTCCCCCGCGGCCTCCCGCGCCGCGCGCTCGCGCAGCGCCGCGAGCACGCAGGGGGGGGAGAAGGGGAGGCGGTCGAGGCGGACCCCGATCGCGTCGAAGATCGCGTTGGCGATCGCGGGGATGCTCGAGTGCAGCGGCCCCTCGCCGGCCTCCTTCGCGCCGTAGGGCCCGTTCGCGTCGGGCGCCTCGACGATCAGCGCCTCGAGGTCCGGGGTGTCGAGGAAGGTCGGCATGCGGTAGTCGAGGAGGTTCGGGCCGACGTGGACCCCGCGGTGCAAGGGGTCGACCGCGTGGCGCTCCATCAGCGCCTCGCCGAAGCCCATGTAGGTCGAGCCCTCGATCTGGCCCTCGACGATCCGGCGGGAGAGCGCCTTGCCGCAGTCGTGGGCGATCCAGATCGTCTTCACGTCGACGAGGCCCGTCTCGGGATCGACCTCGACCTCGGCGACGTGGGCGGTGAAGCTGTACGCGGGCGAGGCCCCGATCGTCCCGCCGCGGTACTCGCCGTGGCGGTCCTTCGGCGTGTTGTAGCTGCCGACCTCGCCGAGCAGCCCGTGGTCGGCCTCGGCCCACTGGAAGGCCTCCGCGCTGCTGACGCGGCGGCTCGGCTCCTCGCGGTCGAGCGCGGTGCGGGCCGCCAGCACCACGCGCCCGCGCGGCACGCCCCAGCGCTTGGCGACGCTCTCGCACACCTTCCGCCGCAGCCGCTGCGCCGCCTCGAGGCAGGCGTTGCCGACCATCAGCGTGATCCGCGAGCTGTAGGCGCCGAGGTCGACCGGGCACAGGTCGGTGTCGGCGGAGAGGACGCGGATGTCCTCGAGCGGGAGCCCGAGCTCCTCGGAGACGATCACCGCCAGCATCGTGTTGCTGCCCTGGCCGATGTCGTTCGCGCCGCTGAAGACGCGCGCGCGGCCGCTGCGGTCGAGGCAGATCTGGACCGCCGCCTGCGGCATCTCGTTGGGGTAGATCGGATAGTTGGTGCCGCTGATGTAGGTCGAGCCCGCGATGCCGATCCCGCGGCCGAAGGGGAGGGCGGCCCGCTTCGCGCGCCAGCCCGACGCCGCCTCGACGCGGGCCAGGCACTCGAGGAAGCCCGACGAGCCGACCGTGAACTCGTTGACCGTCTTCTCGCCCGGCCCGATCGCGTTGCGGCGGCGCAGCTCGATCGGGTCGAGCCCCAGCGCCGTCGCCGCCTTGTCGAGCTGGATCTCCATCGCGAAGCGCGGCTGCACCGACCCGTGCCCGCGCTTCGGGCCGCAGGCCGGCTTGTTGGTGTAGGCGCGCGTGCTGTCGAAGCGGTAGGCGGGGAAGGTGTAGGGCGAGCACATGAGCTGCCCCGAGTAATAGGTGGTCACCAGCCCGAAGCTCGAGTAGGCGCCGCCGTCGAGGAGCGTCCGCGCGTCGATCGCCAGCAGCTTGCCCTCGCGCGAGAAGCCGGTGCGGTGGCGGAGCTTCATCGGGTGGCGGCCGCGGTGGGCGTAGAACACCTCCTCGCGGGTGTAGAGGAGCTTGACCGGGCGGCCTGTCTTCATGGCCAGCTTGGCGACCACGAACTCGAGGTCGAAGGGCTCGCTCTTGCCGCCGAAGGCGCCGCCGAGCGGCGGCTGGATCACTCGCAGCCGGTGCGGCGGCAGCCCGAGCACCTTGGAGAGCTCGCGGTGCAGGTAGTGCGAGACCTGCGTCGCCGACCACACGGTCAGCACCCCGGTCGCCTCGAGGTGGGCCAGCGCGCAGTGGGGCTCGATCGCGCCGTGGGTCGTGCCCTCGAAGAAGTACTCGCCCTCGACCACCAGGTCCGCGCGGCCGAGCTCCGCGTCCACCTCGCCGAACTCGAGCAGCACGTGCTTGGAGACGTTGCCCTTCTTCGAGTAGGGGTTGATGGTCGCCTCGCGGCCCTGGGCGGCGAGCGCCTCCTCGGGGTCGAAGTAGGCCCGCAGCGGCTCGTAGTCGACCTTGATCGCCCGCAGCGCCGCGTTGGCGGTGTCCTCGTCGATCGCCGCCACCGCGGCGACCCCGTCGCCGACGTGGCAGACCTTCTCGACCGCGAGCGCGTTCTCGTCCGGCGTCCAGGGGATGATCCCGTAGGGCGTCGGGAAGTCGCGTCCCGTCACCGCACCGAACACC
>CAZMML010000141.1:0-7735 GCA_964567335.1 uncultured Nannocystis sp.
TCGGGAGGCCGCGATGTTCGGTCCGGGTGCGGTCGACTCCGTCGCCCACACCTCGACCCTCCGATCGCGCCGGTTGCGGCCGCCCCACAGTCGGTTCCACCTGGGGCTTGTCCCGGCGCGCGTTGCGAGCTCGGGCTCTGGTCGCCCTGGGACGACGCGGGAGGCCCGCCGTCTGCGGGGACTCGGCTCTGGGGCGGGTCAGGAGAAGGCGAGCTCGATCGCCTCGGCCACGGTGCGGGCGAGGCGGACGTCGACGTCGTGCTGGTCCCGGAGCTGCCTGGCGGAGAGGGCATGGCGCTTGGGACCGGTCGGAAGGAGCACGCGCTGCATGCCGAGGCGGGCGGCCTCGGCCAGGCGCGCCTCGCCGCGGGGGACGGGGCGGAGCTCGCCGGTGAGGCCGACCTCGCCGAAGGCGATCAGGCCGGGCGGGAGGGGCTGGCGGCGGTGGGAGGAGGCGACGGCGAGGAGGAGGGCGAGGTCGCTGGCGGGCTCGTCGAGGCGCATGCCGCCGACGACGTTGGCGAAGACGTCCTGGTCGAGGACGAAGAGGCCGGCGTGGCGGTCGAGGACCGCGAGGAGCATGGCGAGGCGGACCGGGTCGACGCCGACGCAGGTGCGGCGGGGGTTGCCGAACGCGGCGGCGAGGAGGGCCTGGACCTCGAGGAGGAGGGGGCGGGTGCCGGAGACCGCGGCGGTGACGCAGGAGCCGATCGCGGGGTGCTCGCGCTCGGTCAGGAAGGCCTCGGAGGGGTTCAAGATCTCGCGGAGGCCGTCGCCGCGCATCTCGAAGACGCCGAGCTCCTGGGTGCTGCCGTAGCGGTTCTTGGTGGCGCGGAGCATGCGGATCGCGCGCTCCTCGTCGCCTTCGAAGGAGAGGACGGCGTCGACGAGGTGCTCGAGCACGCGCGGGCCGGCGAGCTGGCCGTCCTTGGTGACGTGGCCGACGACGACGACGGGGACGGCGTGGGTCTTGGCGAAGCCGACGAGGGCGGAGGTGACGGCGCGGATCTGGGTGAGGTTGCCGGGGAGGCCGTCCTGCGAGCCGCTGTGGATCGTCTGGACGGAGTCGACGATCAGCGCCCCGAGCTTGCCGGCCCGCTCCTGGGCGGCGCCGAGGATCTCCTCGAGGCGGGTCTCGGCCATGAGGAGGAGGTTCGGGTGGCTGGCGGCGAGGCGCCCGCAGCGGGCGGCGACCTGGGCGACGGACTCCTCGCCGCTGGCGTAGAGGACGACGCCGTTGCGGCGCGCGAGGCCGACCGAGGCTTGCAGCAGCAGGGTCGACTTGCCGATCCCCGGCGGGCCGCCGAGGAGGACGACGCTGCCGGGGACGAGGCCGCCGCCGAGGACCCGGTCGACCTCGCCGAGGCCGCAGGGGCGGCGCGGCTGGTGGTCGACGATGGTCTGGGCCTCCGTCGAGGCGACGACCTTGGCTGGGCCGGCGGGGCGCTCGCCCGGGGGCGGCGCGGGGGCCTCCTCCTCGATCGAGTTCCACGCGTCGCAGGTCGGGCACTTGCCGAACCAGCCGCCGGTCACCGCGCCGCACGCCTGGCAGACCCAGCGCGGCGCGGCCTTCTTCGGCTTGCTCATGGGACAGCCTAGAAGCGGATCCCGATCTGGGCGCGGAGCGCCTGCGCGGCCTTGGCGTCGCCGTTGTTGGGGACGATGTAGCCGGAGCCCTCGTTGTTGTACGAGGAGGTGCGGTTGAACGCGCCGAAGGGGAACATCACGCCGTACTGGAGCTGGAAGAAGATCGGCTCCTGGCGGTCGTGGTAGCGGAGGGAGAGGTCGAGCTCGAGGCCGTAGTTGGACTTGTTGCCCCACGTGTTGAGCTTCTGCGGGGCGAAGGCGTACTCGATGTCGAGGCGGCCGGAGAAGTTGTTGTCGAAGAAGTAGAAGGCGAGCCAGGGCTTGAAGTAGGCGGCGTTGCTGGCGGTGCCGAGGATCTGGCGGAAGAGCAGGAGGTCCTGGAAGTAGGCCGGGTTGAAGCGGAAGCGGCTCCAGGTGCGGTCGTCGGGGTTGTTGTTGACCGGGCTGGTGAAGCGGGTGCGGGGGTCGTTGTCGCCGGAGGCGAAGCCGTGGTCGAGGCCGAGGTGGAACTTGTCCTTGAAGAGGCCGTACTTGAACTCGAGCGCGTAGCCGACCTGCGCGAGGACGTTGCAGGGGATGTCCTTGCAGCGCTGCGGGCGCACGGAGCTCTCGCCGAGGGTCTGGAGGTCGCCGCGGTCGGTCGACACGGGCTTGTGGTAGTCGGTGCCCTCGGCCTCGTAGAAGCGGCCGAGCACGCCGGCGCCCTCGAGCTCGATGCGGAGGGTCTTCCAGTTCACGCGCAGCCAGACGTCGGGGGTGACGACGATCGCGTTCCGGCGCATCAGCAGGTTGGCGTAGTCCTGCAGCTGGTGGCGCTCGTCGTAGTAGGCGGGGTCGAAGTCGTTCTCCCAGTCGTAGCGGGGGTCACCGATGCCCTTGGTGCCGGTGACGCGGCTGATCGCCTGGTAGCGGGCCCAGACGATCGCGCCGTAGTTGAAGACGGGGCGGCCGAGGGCGAGCTTGCGCTGGAGCATCGCCGGGGCGTCGCGGCGGACGATCGAGATCCTCCACTGATAGACGTTGTCGAACTTCTCGACGCTGAGCGGCTGCGCGGTGGCGTGGTCCTGGGCGTAGGGGCCGGAGTAGGGGCCGAAGATCTGCGTCGTGGTCGGGCCGCTGGCGGCCCAGTCCCACGAGAACTCGAGGGTGTGGGTGCTGCGGCGGTCCTTGCCGAAGTCGAAGCCGAGGCGGAGCGAGTCGACCGAGTCGCCGTAGTCGGTGTCGACCATGCGGACGATGTCGGCGCCCTCGCCGCGGTAGTAGCCGTTGCCGTCGTTGGCGACGACGCCCATGCCCCAGTGGTGCGGCATGCGCCCGAACTTGATGTCGAGGCCCCAGCCGAAGCGGATGTGGCCGTAGGCGCGCTTGACGACGATGCTGTCGCGGCCGGAGTTGCGGCCGTCCGAGGGCGGGAGCTGGGTGCGGGTGAAGAGGTCGATCGGGGCGGCGGGGTTGTCGGCGAGCAGCGAGTCGGGGGTGCTGCCGAGGACCAGGTTGTCGAGGGCGTCGAGCTGGGCGTGGACCTTGACGGTGTCGGTGACGTGGATCGTCGGCTCGATCCGTAGGCGCATGTTGGCCGAGGCGAAGCCGTTGCGGCGGTTGCAGCGCCGCGCGACCTTGGCGGGGTTGATCCCCTGCTCGCCGAGGACGTAGGCGCACCCGCCCTCGTTCGGGGCGAGGCCCCCCTCGCCGTAGTTGCCGTCGGGCGACTCGCCGACGACCGAGGGCGGGACGAACCAGGGGTTGTTGGTGTTGGAGTCGTCGGCGTAGACGTTGCCGATGCTCGAGGTCGAAGTCTTGCCGAGGCCGAGGTCAGGGCGGTGGAAATACTCGCCCCGCATGCGCATGTAGCCGTGGACCTCGAAGATCTGGAGCTGCCGGAGGCCGCGCGGCTGCGCCGGCACGGGCTCGATCGGCTGCAGCGCCTTCTTGTCCTTGGGGGCGGCCTCGGCGGGGCCCTCCTTCTTCTTCTCGCCCTGGCCGGGGCCGCCAGGGCCGCCGGCTCCCATCGGGCCCATGCCGCCCATGCCGCCCATGCCCATGCCGCCGCCCATGGGTGCCTGGGCGCGCGCGGTGGGCGAGGCGACGAACGCCGCGAGCAGGCCGAGGGCTGGGATGAGCCAGGAGGGCCCGGAGCGGCGGGAGCGGAGGGTCGGCATCGGCGAGGCGCGGGACGCTAACAATCGCGACCTGGCGCGTCAACCAGCCCGGGGGGACAAGTGTTCCCGGCGGCGGGAGGAATTGCGGCGAGATTGCGGCAGCGGCGGCTGGCTCGTACCCTCGCGGGTATGACGACGTGGTGGCAGCCCGGTCAACTCCTCTTCGTCGGGTTCGAGGGGACGGAGCTCCCGCAGGACCTGGCGCGTCTGCTCGCGGCGGGCCGGATCGGGGGGGTGATCCTGTTCAGCCGTAACATCACGGGGCCCGAGCAGCTCCGCGGGCTGACCCGGGCGCTGCACCAGGAGGCGCCGCTGGGGACGCCGCTCCTGCTGGCGATCGACCAGGAGGGGGGCCGAGTGCAGCGCCTGCGGGCGCCGTGGACGGTGTGGCCGCCGCTTCGGGCGCTCGGGCGGCGAGACGAGCCGGCGACGACGGCGGCGGTCGCGTCGGCGATCGCCCGTGAGCTCTCCGACCTCGGGATCGGCCTGGACTTCGCGCCGGTGGTCGACGTCGACACGAACCCGCAGAACCCGATCATCGGCGACCGCAGCTTCGGGTCCACGCCCGAGCGGGTGGGGCGCCACGCGGCGGCGTTCATCGAGGCGATGCAGGCCGGCGGCGTGGCGGCCTGCGCGAAGCACTTCCCGGGGCACGGCGACACGGTGGCCGACAGCCACCTCGAGCTGCCGCGGCTGCCGCACGACCTCGATCGCCTGCGGGAGGTCGAGCTGCCGCCCTTCGCGGCCGCGGCGCGCGCGGGCGTGGCGAGCGTGATGACGGCGCACGTGCTCTTCGAGGCGCTCGACCGCCGGCGGCCGGCGACGCTGTCCCCGCCGGTGATGCACCTGCTCCGCGGGGAGCTCGGCTACGACGGGGTGGTGTTCAGCGACGACCTCGAGATGAAGGCGGTCGCGGACCACTTCACGCCCGAGCAGCGGGTGCGCGGGAGCCTCGAGGCGGGCTGCGACGCGCTGCTCGTGTGCAGCAAGGCGGACCTGCGCGACGAGTGCCTGCGCCTGCTCGAGCGGGCGCCCGACGCGCTGCTCGAGGGGCCGCTCCGGCGGGTGGTGGCGATGAAGCGGCGCTTCGCGCCGGCGCACCGCGATCGGCTCCTCGGGCGGGCGACGCGCGCGCCCGCGGGGCTGGTCGCGGACCTCTTCGCGGATCCGGAGGCGTTGCGTCAGCCGGAGCCGGTCCGCGACGCGCCGCCCTACGAGGAGCACCTCGAGCTGGCGGAGAAGATCCGGGCGGAGCGCTAGGCCCGCGGATCAGTTGACGACGCGTCGGCTGACCGGCCCGCTCGCGGCGTCGCGAGCGGCCTCCTCCGGGTGGGTGCGGTCGGTGGCGGCGCGGCGGACGAGGGTGTCGACCGCGCCGGTGATCGCGCTCATCTCGACGAGGAGATCGTCGCGGCTCGGGCGCAGCAGGTGCTCGAGGTCTGGCTCGGGGAGCTTCGTGGGGTCGACGACGCAGCGCAGGTAGGCGAGGGCCTTGATCAGGCACGAGAAGGCCTCGCGCCCCGGGGGGTCGAGCCGGGCCTGAAAGCGCCGGTCCGCGAGGACGCCGCGGAGGTACCACTCGAGCTCGTCGGCCCGCCGCTCCGCGAAGGCGCGGCGCTCGGACTCGTCGGCGTCCTCGCGCAGCTCGAAGCAGATCATCTCGGCGGACCCGCGGAGGGTCTGCTCGAAGAGGTGGTTCATGTGTCCCAGGATCGCGTCCAGGAGCGGGGACCCCAGGAGCATCGCATCATCCTTCAGCAGGGGCTCCAGGAGGTCGCCGAGGCCGAGCTCGAGCGAACCGGTCGTCAGGCGGCCGAGGAGGTAGGCGTGGACCTCGGCGGCCCGCACCTGGGCGCCGTGACGGACGCAGGCGGCCTCGAGATCCTCGAAGGTGGTGTCCGCGCTCATGCACGCGAGCTTGGCGCACTTCCGCGCGGCTGTCGACCGACCGGTCGCTCAGGCGCGCGAGAGGCGCAGCTTGTCTTCCATGCTCGCGGACCAGAACTCGCGGAGGGCGCGGCGGAGGCGGGACCAGTGGCCGCGGCGGAGGTGACGCTCGAGGGTGCGGGCGAAGCGAAGGGCGATCCGGTTGGCGGTCTCGTAGCGCTCGCGGAGCTCGGCGCCGAGGCCTGGGACCAGGGTGAACTGGCTGAAGATACGGTCGAGGAGGCGGCTGAAGGCGGGGGTCGGGTCGCGGCGGTGGTGGAGGAGGCAGAGGGCGAGCTTGTCGACCTCGGCCTGGGTCTCGAGCTCGAGCCCGCTGACGGGGCGGGTCCGACGGGTCGCCTCGACGAGGTAGAGGAGGTGCGAGAGGCCCTCGATCACGGGGAGCGCGTCGTGGAGGGCCTCGTCGGCGAGGACCTGGGCCGGCGGGCTCGCCTCGACGCGGGAGAGGGTCGCGTCGTCGAGGCAGAGGGCGATCTCGAGGGCGCCGTCCTCGTCCTCACGGAAGAGCACGAGCTCGCGGTGCTGACCCGGCGGGAGGCGGTGCAGAAAGTCGACGGGGTCGACGCCTGACTCGGCGCCGTAGAGGGCCTCGAGCCCGCGGTAGAGGGCGCGGAGGTTCATTGGAGGTCGTCGGAGCGGGAGCCGCGGACGAGCACCACGCCGGCCCGGACGAGGCGCTTCTCGTCGCGAGCGTCGCGGTACTTCTTCCAGCGCTCGTAGAGACCGAGGAGGTCGCGACCGCCGTCGTGGGGGTCAGTGGCCTCGGAGATCACCCCGGCCGCGGCCTCGAAGGTGTCCGCGAGGGAGTGGAAGACCGGAGGCTCGGAGATCTGCCGGTAGGCGGACTGGCCGATCGAACGGACGTAGCGGAGGTTGACCGGGGACCGATCGATGCTGTGAGGCACGACTCCGGCGATGAAGAGGGCCCGATCTCCGACAGCGCGCAAGGCTTGCGTGCGACGGGCCCCCTGGTGCTCACGGGCCGCGAGGTACTGGAGGGCCAGCGGGCCGCTGGTGCGGCCGGCGACGCTGGTCCGCCGGACATGGTCCGCGAGGAGGTAGACCACGTAGGCCTCGACCTCCGAGGGGAGTTTGCCCGCGCGCTCCTGGGCTCCACCCACCCGCTCGTAGAAGAAAGACTCCAGAGTGCCCGAGAAACCAAGTTCAGGGTCTGTCATGGCAGTTTTCCCACTCAAGCACGCTACCAGAAGCGGGGGGTCGTGCAACGGAATTATGTGAGTTAGTTCGCGGCCTGAAGGGTCGAGGATGGCCCTTGCGAGGGGTTGACCGGCGGGGGAGCCGCTTTACACTCCGCGCCGCGTTAGCACTCCTACATGGGCGAGTGCTAACGACCCACCAAAAAATTCCACAGTGGTTTCACGAAGTTTGTGAAACCGCGCGGGTGGGCGATTGCCCGAAGTCAGAAATCCGAAGACCAGGAGACCTGCAGATGACGACGACAAAGGTTCGTCCCTTGAACGATCGCGTGTTGGTGAAGCGCATGTCCGAGGAGGAGAAGACGGCCGGCGGCCTCTTCATCCCGGACTCCGCCAAGGAGAAGCCGGCCAAGGGGGTCGTGATGGCGGTCGGCCACGGCAAGGCCGACGACCACGGCAAGCGCACCCCGCTTGAGGTGAAGGTCGGCGACAAGGTGCTGTTCGGCAAGTACTCCGGGACGGAGATCAAGCTCGACGGCGAGGAGCACATGATCCTCCGCGAGGAAGAGATCCTGGCGGTGCTCGAGTAGCGCGTGGCCCGCGGGCGGGTCGCTCGCGGGGAAACCTCCTGAAGAAACTTTCCGAGAAGAGAAGAAGCCATGGCAGCCAAAGAAGTTCGTTTCGATGAGAGCGCCCGCAACGCCATCCTCCGCGGGGTCAACGTCCTGGCCGACGCGGTGAAGGTGACGCTCGGGCCTCGGGGCCGCAACGTCGTGATCGAGAAGTCGTGGGGCTCCCCGACGGTGACGAAGGACGGCGTGACGGTCGCGAAGGAGATCGAGCTCGAGGACAAGTTCGAGAACATGGGCGCGCAGATGGTCAAGG
>CAZMML010000142.1:0-7728 GCA_964567335.1 uncultured Nannocystis sp.
TCGAAGACGTAGGTCGTCACGCAGTCCCCCGTCGACAGCACGCTCTTCACCGCCAGCAGCACGCGCGACAGCTCCCCCCCCGAGGCCACCTTGCTCAGCGGCGCCACCGGCTCGCCCGGGTTCGCCGAGAACAGGAACTCCACCTGGTCCAGCCCCCGCGGCCCCAGCCGGGCCGCTGGAAGCAGCTCCAGCCGCGCGACCAGCCGCGCCCGCGGGATGTGCAGCGCCGCCAGCTCCGCCTCGACCGCCCGCGCCAGCCCCTCCGCCGCCTCGGCCCGTCGCGCGTGGAGCGCCTCGGCCCGCGCCAGGCACCCCGCGCGCAGCTCCGCCGCGCGCGCGTCGAGCGCCCCCAGGTGTTCGTCCGCGTGCTCGAGCTCCGCCAGCTCCGCGCGCATCGACGCCAGCCGCTCTGGCAGCGCGTCGAGCTCGCCGTGCTTGCGGCGCAGCGACTCGAGCTCGTGGAGGCGCTCCTCCGCCGCCTCGAGGTCGCCTGGTTCGAAGGACACCTCGCTGGCGAAGCGCGCCGCCGCCGTCGCCGCCTCCTCGCAGGCCACCTGGGCCGCCGCGAGCTGCTCCTGGATCTCCGCCAGCAGGCGCGAGCTCTCGGACCCGCGCCGGGCCTCATCGAGGAGCTGCGCCAGGCGCCCCGCGATCGCGTCGTCGGACTCGTAGAGCGCGTCGTGGGCCTCGCGGGCGAAGGCCGCCCAGCGGTGGCTGTCGCGCAGCAGCCCGACCCGGGACCGCAGCGCCGCCAGCTCGCCGACCTGCGGGTCCACCCGCTCGATCTCCTCGATCTGGAAGCGCAGGAAGTCCGCCCGCGCCGCCCCCTCCTCTGCGCGGCGCCGCAGGTCCGCCGCCGCCTGCGCCGCCGCCTGCCAGGCCTGGTAGTGCCCGCCGAACTCCGCGACCTGCCCCGAGAGCCCCGCGTACGCGTCGAGCAGGTCCACGTGGCGCCCGACGTGCGTCAGCGAGTGGTGCTCGTGCTGGCTGCAGATGTCGATCAGCAGCTCCCCGACCCGCTCGAGCATCCCCTGCGTCGTCAGCACCGACTGCACCACCGAGCGCCCCCGACCACTCCGCCCCACCACCCGCTCGAGCACCAGCGACTCGCGCCCCTCGCCCAGCAGCCCGAGCTCGTCGAGCGCCGGCCCCAGCCCGCGCTGCGTCTCCGGGTCGAGCTCGAACTGGGCGCACACCCGGGCCGCCTCGGCGCCCTCACGGACCAGCTCCGCGCGCCCGCGGGCGCCCCGCAGCAGCGCCAGCGCGTCGACGATGATCGACTTGCCCGCGCCCGTCTCTCCGGTCAGCACGTTCATCCCGCGGCCCAGCTCGAGCGCGACGTCCTCGAGCAGCGCGAGTCCCCGGATGTGCAAGTAGCTCAGCACCGCCGGGCTATAGCACGACCTCGCGCTAGGGCGCCCGTCCGCCGGCCCCGGCGCTCCAGCCGAGCTTCGTCGCCAGCACCCGGAACACGCTGTAGGCCGGCGGGCACAGGCGCAGCGGCTCCGGCGCCGCCTGGATCTCCACCTTGTCGCCGAGCTCGAGCGCCTCGCTGGTCTGCCCGTCGATCGTCAGGAACGCCGCCGACCCCTCTGGCGGCCCCGTATACGTGATCTCGATCAGCGCCCCCGCGTCGCAGACCACCGGCCGGTGCGTCAGGCTGTGCGGGCAGATCGGCGTGATCGTGAAGGCCCGCGCCGAGGGCGCCACGATCGGCCCGCCCGCCGCCAGGTTGTAGGCCGTCGAGCCCATCGGCGTGCACACGATCAGCCCGTCCGCCTTGTACGTCGCCATGAACTGTCCGCCGACGTCCGTCGCCAGCGCCAGCAGCCGCGGGAACTCGCCGTGCTTGATGTACGCGTCGTTGCAGGCCGTCCCGCGCAGGATCAGCGCCCCCCGGCGCCGCAGCTCGACCTGCATCCGCAGCCGCGGCTCCCACTCCAGCTCCCCGCGCACCGCCGCCTGCAGCCCGACCTCCCCGTGCTCCGCCTGGTACGCGGTGAGGAAGCCGAGGTCCCCGAGGTTGATCCCCAGCACCGGGATCGCCGCGTCGGCCGCCCAGCGGCTCGCCCGCAGCAGGGTTCCGTCGCCCCCGAGCGCCACCACCAGGTCGACCGCCAGGGCCCCTTCGAAGTTCGGCACCACCTCCGCCCCCGCCGCCCGCAGCGCCCCCGCCTCCTCCTCGGCCAGTACCCCGCACACCACCACCCCGACCGCGTACTCGCGCAGCCAGCGGGTCGCGTTCAGGGTCGCCTCCTGCGCCCGCCGCCCGTCCCGCGGATAGAGGAGCACACGGCGGACCGCGGGGATCTTCGTCCGCTGCGTCATCGTCACCCTTCGTCAGGCGAGTAGAGGTAGCCCTGGTGTTGGAAGAGGCAGATCTTCCCGCCCTGCTCCCGGCGCGCGCGCTCCAGGGCCGCGTCGACCAGGTCGAGCAGGTCCTGCAGCGTCCGGGTGTCCCGGTTCGGGTAGAAAGACACCCCAATTGACACCGTAAATCCGTTCGCGTCGCCGCGGATCGGCTTCTTCGCCTCCCGCGCCAGCCGCTCTGCCACCGTCAGCGCGCCCGGGACGCGCGTGTTCGGCAGCCCCAGCAGGTAGCCGCGGTCGTCGGCCCGGTACACCCGGTCGATCTTCCGCACGTTCGCCTCGATGATCGCGTGCAGCGCCGGCGCCAGCTCGGCCGGCGGGCGCCCGCCCTCCCGCGCCGGGTCGACCTCCACCCGCAGACACGCCAGCGGGTCGCTGTAGCGCTCGGCGCGCTCGAACTCCTCCTGGAGCCGGCGCCGGAACTCCTCCCCGCCGAGCTCCGCCCGGCCCGCCCGCGGCCCCTCGCCCTCGGCCCCCTCCCCCTGGCTAAACTGCGCCCGCGTCCGCAGCAGCACGCCGACCCGCGCCCGCAGCTCGTCCGCCTCGTAGGGTTTTCCGAGGTAGTCGTCCGCCCCGCTGCGCAGCCCTTCGACCCGGGCCCCGACCGAGTTGCGGGTGCTCACCATCAGCACCGGCAGGAACCCGCTGGCCTTGGCCTTCAAGATCCGGCAAACCTCCAGCCCGCCGATCTTCGGCATGACCACGTCCAGGATCACCATCGCCGGCCGCTCGCGGTTAAAGATCTCCAGCACCTGGGGCCCGTCGCCGGCCTCGACCACGGCGAAGCCCGCCTCTGTGAGGATCGCCCGCGCGGTCGCCCGATCGCTCGCCGAGTCGTCGGCGATGAGGATCTTGACCCCCGAACTCGGTGAGCCGCTCAAGCCGCTCCAGTATGGCCGAGCCCACGGCCCTGCGTACACCCCCGGCGAGATCGCCAGCGCCCGCGCATGTGAGTCTGGGCGCTCCCGCCGCAAAAAGCGCCAGCGGCCGCCCTGCCGGCCAGGCCGGCCGCTTGACAGCCCAGGAGCGCTCGCGTATCCATCCCCCTCCCATGGGTACCCACTACCCCAATCCCGCAGATATCCGCCGCGAGTGGCTGCTGATCGACCTCAACGGTCTCACGGTCGGGCGCGCGGCGAGCCAGATCGCCAACATCCTCCGCGGCAAGCACAAGCCGACCTTCACGCCGCACCTCGACGCGGGCGACTTCGTCGTCTGCATCAACGCCGAAAAGGTCAAGCTGACCGGCCAGAAGCTCGACAAGAAGCTCTACTTCTTCAATTCGGGCTTCCCGGGCGGCATGAAGTCGGCCACCGCGCGCACCATGCTCGGCAAGAAGCCCGAAGAGCTGATCACGATCGCGGTCCGCCGCATGCTCCCGCGCTCGCCGCTCGGCCGCGCCACCCTCAGCAAGCTCAAGGTGTACGCCGGCGACCAGCACCCGCACACCGCCCAGAAGCCCCAGCCCTACAAGCTCCGCTACGAGTAGCCCACACGGTAAGTCCATGGCCAAAGATTCGATGAAGTACTACGCCACCGGCCGCCGCAAGCGCGCCGTCGCCCGCGTGTGGCTCTTCCCCGGCGAGGGCAAGATCCTCATCAACCGCCGCGAGGCCGACAGCTACCTCTGCCGGCCGACCAACATGAAGCTCATCGAGCAGCCGCTGGTCGCCACCGGCAGCCGCGAGAAGTACGACGTGTGGGCCACCGCCAAGGGCGGCGGCCTGTCCGGCCAGGCTGGCGCGGTCCGCCTCGGGATCGCCCGCGCCCTCCTCCGGATCGACGTCGAGCTCCGCGGCGCGCTCAAGGGCTCCGGCTACCTCACCCGCGACTCCCGCAAGGTCGAGCGCAAGAAGTACGGCCGCGCTGGCGCGCGTCGTCGCTTCCAGTTCAGCAAGCGCTAGTCGCGTCGAACGCGCCTGCACGTCCGCGTCCGAGTCCGAGACTCGGGCCCGCGTGCCGGCGCGTTTGTCGTTCGGGCTTGGGCCGAATCGGTCAGACCTGGCGAGACCAGGGCCACACTCACTGTCAGGGGAGAATTGCAGCGATGGCGACCTTCAGCGAACTCCTGGGCCAGGTGAAGCGGCAGATCCGCGAGGTCTCGGTCGACGAGGCCCGCGCCCAGGTCCACGGCGTAGAGTCCGGCCAGCCCGTGCTCATCGACATCCGCGAGCGCGACGAGTACGAGCAGGGCTTCATCCCGCGGGCCGAGTGGATCCCGCGCGGCTTCCTCGAGATCAAGATCGAGGATCTCGTGCCCGAGCGCGGACGTGAGGTGATCCTCTACTGCGCGGGCGGCACCCGCTCGGCGCTCGCCGCCCGCTCGCTGCAGGAGCTCGGCTACAGCCGCGTCTCCTCGATGGCGGGCGGCTTCCGGGCCTGGAAGAACGCCGGCCACCCCTTCGAGCGCCCGCGCAACCTCTCGCCCGAGCAGGTCAAGCGCTACAGCCGGCACATCATGCTCCCGGAGGTCGGCGAGCTCGGCCAGGGCAAGCTCCTCGACGCCAAGGTCCTGTGCATCGGCGCCGGCGGCCTCGGCTCGCCCTCGAGCTTCTACCTCGCCGCCGCCGGCGTCGGCACCCTCGGGATCGTCGACGACGACGTCGTCGACGAGAGCAACCTGCAGCGCCAGATCCTCCACAACATGGATCGCCTCGGCCAGCCCAAGGTCGAGAGCGCCCGGCAGACGCTGCAGGCCCTCAACCCCGACGTCAAGGTCGTCGCCCACCAGACCCGCCTCGCGGCCGACAACGTCCTCGACATCATCGCCGGCTACGACGTCATCATCGACGGCGCCGACAACTTTCCGACCCGCTACCTCCTCAACGACGCGGCGCTGAAGCTCGGCAAGCCCGTCATCCACGCCTCGATCTTCCGCTTCGAGGGCCAGATGACCACCTTCCTGCCCAAGGAAGGCCCCTGCTACCGCTGCCTCTACCCCGACCCGCCCCCGCCCGGCATGGCCCCCTCGTGCCAGGAGGCCGGCGTCCTCGGCGTCCTCCCCGGCATCATCGGGACCCTGCAGGCCAACGAAGCGATCAAGCTGATCCTCGGCGTCGGCAAGTCGCTCTCCGGCCGCCTCCTCGTCTTCGACGCCCTCGGCACCCAGTGGCGCACCCTCAAGCTGCGCAAGGACCCTGGCTGCCGCGTCTGCTCCAAGCGCCCCGAGGACATCGAGCTGATCGACTACGAGGCCTTCTGCGCGATCGGCTCGTAGCCCCTGGACACGCGCCGCGCCGGCAGAACGTCCCCGCCCAGACACAGCGGCCGAGAGGCGGCGATGCGTGGAGAGAGATGTCGGAAAGGACATCTCGCTGACGACGTCGGACGCTGGCATCGCCGGGCGACTCCGCGGTGGCGATCCCCCGGCGAACGCGGAGCCCTGCGCCCTCTAGGGTCCAAACTGCCCCGAAGGTCAGGCCTGTAAGCCCGCTCAGAATCGCACCCAGGAACGAACCTGAGCCCGAGAAAGGCGTCATCGAAGCTCAGGGGAAGCGGGTCAGAGTCGCCGTG
Source organism: uncultured Nannocystis sp. (assembly GCA_964567335.1). Classification (GTDB taxonomy): domain Bacteria; phylum Myxococcota_A; class Polyangia; order Nannocystales; family Nannocystaceae; genus Nannocystis. Next base: position 5,884 of record CAZMML010000142.1, read on the forward strand.
CAGGGCAGCTTCCCGCCGCTATTTTCGACCAGTTGCCTCTTGGTCAGCCGTCGCAAGGGGGCGACGACGCCGTCTCCGGCCAGGGGATCCGAGGTCTCGATCTGAATCCGTCCATCGGCCGTGACGAGGATGTCGACCTTCAGCTTCTTGGCGGGCGCTTCCCCCTTCTCGAGCACGTTGCCGAGGAAGGACTGCAAGCCAGCCGTGCAGATCCCCATGGTCGGTTCGGGCGGCTGCAGCTTCGGGACGTGCTTCGGGGTCACCTTGGGCGTCGGGTCCACCACCGGACGCGTGCTCGGCTCGTGAGTCGCCGGGGTGACCGGCTCGACCACTGCTGGCTCGGGCTCCTTGTGCGGGTCCGACTCGGGCTCCTTGTGGAGCGAGTCCGGACTCTTCTTCGGCGTCCGCTTGGCCGGGGCCTCCGGGGCCTCCGGGGCCTCCTTGGCCACCGTCACCGGCTCCTCCGGCGCGTCAGGCTCGGGTGTCCCCGAGAAGCTCCCGTTGAGGTAGAAGAACGCCCCGAGCCCGAGCCCGAGCGCCGCCAGCGCCGACGCGACGCCGACGCGACCCCACACGTTCGACGCCGCAGGCGCGGGCGGCAAGGGCACCGGAACCGGCGCCGGCGGCACCGGAGCTGGCGCGACCCCCGGCAGCGCGAGCGGCCGGGTCGCGTCGCCGTCGGCGGGCCGGCTGTAGAGCTGGACGCTCGCCCAGTCGAGCTGGCTCGGGTCGCGCAGGAGGGCGTCGCGCGCGTCGAGGAACGCCCCCTCGAGCGTCTCCCCGCGCGCGAGGCTGGCGAAGAGCGCCGCCGTGAGCCGCGTCGAGCCGGCCGCGCTGAGGGGGTAGCGCGACGCGATCATCGCCCGCACACCGGCGCGGTGGATCATCTGCGCCACGCTGCCGAGGTGGTTGCCGAGCGCGCCGCTGTTGCCGCTGTCGCACGCGGCGAGCACCACGACGCGGACCATCCCCGCGTGAGGCGCGAGGAGCTGCTGCATGCGGCCCGCGTCGACCACGACCGGGCTCCCCGGCCCCGCCTCGTCGTCGAGCGCGAGCCCGTAGGACTGACCGAGCGCGGCGCCGTGGCAGAGCAGGTGCAGCGCGTCGATCGGCGGCCCGACCTCGGCCGCCCGCCCCAGCGCCTCTGCCACCGCGGCGTAGCTCGCGTGGGCGACCACGTCGCGCTCCGGATCGAAGGCCGCGGGGAGCCCGGCGAACGCCGCCTTGAGGGCCGCGAGGTGCCCCTCCGCCGGGACCGCGCCGCCCGCCGCGGACCACGCGAAGAGGACCCGACCGGCGCGCGCCCCCTGGACGCGATCGGGGAAGCTCGGCGCCTCGGGCCACTCATAGCGGACGACGAGGCCCGGGATCCCGCCCAGGAGCTGCCCCGTCGACTTGAGGGCGACGAACTCCCAGGGCAGGGCGTAGAGCTCGGCCGCGGCCGAGCGGATCGTGATGAAGATCGGCGCGCCCTCGCGGGCGGCGCGGACGATCGCCGCCTCGTGTTGGGCCCACCCCGCGGCCGCCAGGAAGGCGCGCAGCGTCTCGCCGATCCGGTGGATCGTCTCCGGCGCGCGACCGGGCGCCCGCGCCTCGGCGAGATCCGCCAGCAGCTCCGGCGTCCACGGGAACTCGGCGCTCTCGAAGCCCCCGCCCGGCGTGCGGAGCAGGTAGTGCTGCGGGGCGAAGCGGAAGGCGTGCGGCTGGCCCGCGTTCTCGGAGCGGCTGAACTCAAGGACCAGGTTGTATGCGTCAGGCATGAACCAACAGGCTCCTACGGTCAGCTCTTCCCGATCGCCGCGCGGCCGCCGCGGCGGTAGCGCTCGACCAGGTCGGAGAGCGCCG
>CAZMML010000143.1:0-7707 GCA_964567335.1 uncultured Nannocystis sp.
ACACCACGATCTTCCCGCCCTACTTCGTCGCCGGCGCGATCTTCTCCGGCTTCGCCATGGTGCTCACGCTGCTCCTGCCGCTGCGCTCCTGGTTCAAGCTCGAGCACCTGATCACGATCAAGCACCTCGAGAACATGGCGAAGATCATCCTGCTGACGGGCACGATGGTCGGCTACGCGTACGCGATGGAGTTCTTCATCGCCTGGTACTCGGGCAACCCCTACGAGAGCTTCGCCTTCCAGAACCGCATGTTCGGCGACTACTGGTGGGCCTACTGGATCATGGTCAGCTGCAACGTCATCACCCCGCAGCTGATCTGGTTCAAGAAGATCCGCCGCAGCGTCGGTTGGCTCTTCGTGATCTCGATCTTCGTCAACATCGGGATGTGGTTCGAGCGCTTCGTCATCACCGTGACCTCGCTCCACCACGACTTCCTGCCCTCGAGCTGGGACTACTACTCCCCGACCATCTGGGACATGTCGACGCTGTTCGGCAGCTTCGGCCTCTTCTTCACCCTGTTCTGCCTGTTCGTCCGCTACCTGCCCTCGATCGCCATCGGCGAGGTCAAGAGCGTGATGCCGCAGGCCAACCCGCACTACCACGGTGACCACCACAAGGGCGGGAAGGAGCACCACTGAGCCATGAGTAAGCCCACCAAGAAGAAGATCTTCGGCTTGCTCGCCGAGTACGACTCGGCCCAGGCGGTCTACCACGCCTGCGAGCAGGTCCGTGACGCGGGGTACAAGGTGTGGGACTCCTACACCCCCTTCGCGGTGCACAACCTCGACAAGGCGATGGGCCTCGGCCCGAGCGTCCTGCCGTGGATCGTGTTCGCCATGGGCATGACGGGCGCCGCGCTGGCGATCTCGTTCCAGTGGTGGACCTCGTCGATCGACTACCCGATCATCATCGCCGGCAAGCCCTACTTCAGCTGGCAGGCCTTCGTGCCCGTCACCTTCGAGCTCGGCGTGCTCTTCTCGGCCTTCGGCGCCGTGTTCGGCATGCTCGGGCTGAACCGGCTGCCGATGTGGTACCACTCGCTGTTCAACAGCGAGCGCTTCGCGCGCTTCAGCGACGACAAGTTCTTCATCGCCATCGAGGCCCGCGACCCCAAGTACGACCCGCAGCGCACCCGCGAACTGCTCGAGCGCACCGGCGCCGCGCACGTAGAGGAGGTCGAGGACTGACCATGGCACGCCTGAGCCCCATCACCACAGTCCTGGCCGTGGCCCTCGTCGGGTGCCAGGGGAACCGCTCCGAGCTCCCGCCGGTCCACCTGTTCCACCAGATGGACTTCCAGCAGCGCTTCGACGCCCAAGAGGTCAACGACTTCTTCAAGGACATCGACTGCGCCAAGGCCAAGAACCCGGCGACCTGCGAGGGCCACGCGGACCGCGTGCCCGTCCCTGGCACGGTCGCCGTCGGCTTCCTCAAGGACGATGACGAGCTGCACCGCGGCCGCGGACCCGACGGTCGCTTGCTCGACCGCTTGCCCGCGGCGGTGCGCCTGACCCCGGAGCTGATGGCACGGGGTGAGGAGCGCTACAACATCTACTGCCAGCCCTGCCACGACTACACCGGCGGCGGCAAGGGCGTAGCGACGCTCCGCGGCGGCGGCTTCAACGTCGCCCCGAAGAACCTCAACGAGCCCAACATCCGGGCGATGCCGCTCGGTCACTTCTTCGACGTCATCACCAACGGCAAGGGCACGATGCTCTCCTACGCCGCCCAGATCCCCGCGCGCGACCGCTGGGCGATCGCGGCGTGGGTGCGCACCCTCCAGCACGCTCGCACGCCCCAGGAGGCGAGGTAGCCATGAGCCACTCCCACGACGACACGGTCTCCCTCCCCAAGGACCAGATCCACCTGGCCTCGGGGTCGATGTGGCGCAAGCTGCCGATCATCGGGGCGCTGCTCGCGGCGGGCGGCCTCGGCGGCGCGGCGGCGACGATGGCGGGTCACGAGGAGCACTTCTGGTACTCCTACCTGACCGCCTACATGGTGTTCCTCGCCCTCGGGCTCGGCGGCCTCTTCTTCGTCATCGTCCAGCACCTCGTCCGCGCGGGGTGGTCGATCGCGGTCCGGCGCCTCGCCGAGAACGCGATGATCACCTTGCCGGTCTCGTGCCTGCTGGGCCTCCCGATCATCTTCTTCGGGACCCACGAGCTCTACCACTGGACCGACGCCGCGGCCGTCGCCCACGACCCGATGCTCTCGGCCAAGGCCAGCTACCTCAACGAGGGCTTCTTCAAGCTGCGGATGGGCGCCTACTTCCTGATCTGGACGGCGCTCTCGATCTTCTTCTACGTCGGGTCGACCAAGGGCGACGACTCGCCGAAGGTCGGCGAGGCGAGCGCGCACACCATGCGCGCCTGGGCCGCGCCCTCGCTCTTCCTCTTCGCCCTCTCGCTGACCTTCGGGGCCTTCGACCTGATGATGTCGCTGGACCCGCACTGGTTCTCGACGATGTTCGGCGTCTACTACTTCGCCGGCACCGCCCTGAGCGAGTTCGCCTTCCTGACCCTCGTGGTGGTCTGCCTGCACAAGTCGGGCTACCTGAGGGGCGTGGTGACCGAGGAGCACTACCACGACCTGGGCAAGTTCATGTTCGGGTTCACGGTGTTCTACACCTACATCGCGTTCAGCCAGTACTTCCTGATCTGGTACGCGAACATCCCCGAGGAGACGATGTGGTTCCTCTACCGCATCGAGGGCGACTTCCTCCCGCTCACCTACCTCCTCTGCCTCGGTCGCTTCCCGATCCCCTTCCTCTTCCTGCTGCGCCGCGGCGTGAAGCGCAACGCGACCACGCTGACGATCGCCGCCCTGTGGATCCTCTTCATGGAGTTCGTCGACATGTACTGGCTGATCCAGCCGGTGCTGGCGCACCACCACGCCGGGGCGGATCACCACATGACCATGCACCTCGGCCCGCTCGACATCCTGACCCTGATCGGCGTCGGCGGCGTCTTCCTGGCCGTGTTTGGCTGGGCCTGCGGCAACAAGGCCCTCGTTCCGACCGGCGACCCGCGGATCGTCGAGTCTGTCCGGTTCGAGAACTTCTGAGCGGAGCTGGAGCACCATGACCGATCACAACCACTCCCACGGCGGCGGCGGCGGGCACGAGGTCGATCAGCCCCCGACGCGAGAGCTCTTCAACATCGTGTGGGGTCTGAGCGCGCTGACCCTGGTCTCGCTCGTCACCTGCGTGCAGCTCTTCAACACGCAGGCCCGCGACATCGACGCCGAGCGCGGGGACGCTGGCTCGTACCTCCTTGCGAAGTACCGCAAGGACATGGACCACCGGACCAAGAACAGCGGGACCGAGGAGCTCACCGACGCGGCCGGCAAGGTCGCGGCGCGCTACAAGTTCGTCCCGCTCACGGAGGCGCGCGACAAGATCCTCGCCCGTCCGGAGATGCTCGGCGCCTTCCCGGCTCCGCCGGGGTGGGTCCACCCCGACGACGTCAACGCGGGCGCCACCGGCGCTCCTCCCCCGGCCCCCGTGCCGGTGCCTGCGGTCCCGCCGGCCGCTCCGATGGATCCAGCCGCACCGGCGGGCTCTGCGCCGCCGCCGGCTGGCACTGCGCCCGGCGTCCTCGCCCCTGTCCCGGCAGCACCGGCCCCGAGCGCGCCGGTCGCCCCGCCGCCGGTCGCTCCCGCCCCCGCTCCGTCTGCCCCCGCGCCCGCCAAGTAGCCGATGTCTCGCGCCTGTTTCACCTGTCTCGCCGCCGCGCTGTCCTTCGGGTCAGTCCGGGACGCGCGCGCCGAGGAGCCCTTTGAGGGCCCGGCCGGGGTGAATCAGGTCCTCGCCCCGGCGATGAAGGGCATTGACGTCGACGAGCACCTCGGGCTCGAGGTCGACCCGAGCCTCCGCTTCGTCGACCACAACGGCGAGTCCGTCACCCTCGGCGACTACCTCGACGGCAAGCGACCGGTCCTGCTGACGATGAACTACTTCCGCTGCCCGGTGCTCTGCAACGTGCAGCTCAACGAGCTCACCGAGACGCTGCGGGGCTTCGAGTGGACCCCTGGGGACAACAACTTCCGCGTCGTCACGGTCAGCATCGACCCCCGCGAGACCGCCGAGCTCGCGGGCCGGAAGCGTGCCTCGCACCTCAAGGCGCTGGATCGCGGCGACGCGGTCGACTGGGCCTTCCTCACCGGCGACGCCCTCAACATCCGTCTGCTCGCGGCGCAGCTCGGCATCTCGTACACCTACGACCCCGAACAGGATCAGTACGCGCACCCCGCGGTGATCGCGTTCCTGTCCCCGCAGGGCAAGATCGCCCGCTACGTCTACGGCCTCTCCTACGCCGCGAACGACCTCAAGTTCGGGCTGATCGAGGCGGGCGAGGGGCGGGTCGGGTCGACCCTCGACCGCATCATCCTGAGCTGCTTCCACTACGACGCGACCCTCGGTCGCTACGGCCCCTTTGCGTTCGGTCTCATGCGCATCGCGGGCGCTGCCAGTGTGCTACTGATCGGAACCGCCTTGTTCGTGTTCTGGCGCCGCGAGCGCCGCACGGGCCAGGGCCCTTTGCGGAGGTAAACCGTGCTCCTGTCGCTTCTCACGAACTTCCGGCCCCTCTCTGACCCGGGTACCCCCCCGATGTCAGAATCTCCGTGGAGCCTCCTCCCGGCGGCCTCGACCAACGCTCAGGCGCTCGACAACCTGTACATCTTCTACTGGGTGCTCGTCGGCGTCGCCTTCGTCGGCATGATCGGCGTCCAGGTGTACTTCATGGTGAAGTACAAGAAGCCGGAGGGCGGGCACCGGAAGACCTCGCCGCTGACCCACAACGGCCGCCTCGAGTTCCTCTGGAGCGCGATCCCCACCTTCTTCTTCTTGATCCTCTTCGCCTGGGGCGAGATCGAGTACATGAAGCAGGTGACCCCGCCCGCCGACGCGATCGACGTCCGCGTCACGGGGCAGAAGTGGTACTGGAAGATCGACTACCCGGCCAAGAAGGGCGCGAGCCTCAAGAACGAGCTGATCGTCCCGGTCGGCACGCCGATGCGCCTCACGATGTCCTCGCAGGACGTCATCCACTCTTTCTTCATCCCGGCGTTTCGCCTGAAGAAGGACGTGGTCCCCGGCCGCTACACCGTGATGTGGTTCGAGGCGACCAAGGTGGGCGAGTTCCCCCTGCTCTGCACCGAGTACTGCGGTGACGAGCACTCGAGCATGGTCGGCACGGTCCGAGTCGTCCCCGCCGACAAGTACGAGGAGATCCTCGCGGAGCGCTCGAAGCTGGTGCAGGAGCCCGGCGAGGCGCTGGTGAAGTTCGGCGAGCGGGTGTTCGACCGCGGGGCCTGCTCCAGCTGCCACACCCTCGACGGCACCCCCAAGACCGGCCCGAGCCTGAAGGGCGTCTACGGCAAGACCGAGACCCTCAGCAACGGCAGCACGGTCAAGGTCGACGACAACTACATCCGCGAGTCGGTGCTCGAGCCCAACGCCAAGATCGTCAACGGCTTCACCCCGCAGATGCCGAGCTTCGCGGGTCAGTTCGACGACAAGCAGATCGCCGCGCTGATCGAGTTCATCAAGGCTCAGAAGTAACCCGGCGCCCCAGGAGAGACTTCCATGTCCACCGCCGCAGTCCACTCGCACGATAAGCACCCTGAGGAGCCCAGCTACCTGGTGTCGAAGCGGGGCCTCTGGTCCTGGCTGGTCACCGTCGACCACAAGCGCCTGGGCCTGATGTACCTCGCCGCGGTGCTGCTCTTCTTCCTCGTCGCCGGCATCCTGGCGATCGCCCTGCGCACCGAGCTCTTCACGCCGGACCAGGACTACATGAGCGCGCAGACCTACAACCAGGTCTTCACCCTGCACGGCGCGATCATGGTGTTCCTGTTCATCATCCCCAGCGTGCCGGCCGCGCTCGGGAACTTCCTCCTGCCGCTGATGCTCGGCGCGAAGGACGTCGCCTTCCCGCGGCTCAACCTGCTCAGCTTCTACATCTACGCCGTCGCGTCGGTCTTCTTCATCACCGCGCTCTTGACCGGCGGCCTCGACACCGGCTGGACCTTCTACACGCCCTACTCGACGAGCACAGGCACCGCGGTGATCACGGCGACCGCGGGCGCCTTCATCGCGGGCTTCTCGTCGATCCTCACCGGCGTCAACTTCGTCACCACCGTCCACAAGATGCGGGCGCCAGGCATGAACTGGAACCGCATGCCCCTCTTCGTGTGGGCGATCTACTCGACGGCGGTGATCCAGATCCTGGCGACCCCGGTGCTCGCGATCACGCTCCTCCTGCTGATCGTCGAGCGCGCCCTCGGGATCGGGATCTTCGACCCGGCGATGGGCGGCGACCCGGTGCTGTTCCAGCACTTCTTCTGGTTCTACAGCCACCCGGCCGTCTACATCATGATCCTCCCGGGCTTCGGGATCATCTCCGAGATGATCACGGTCCACAGCCGCAAGCACATCTTCGGCTACAAGGCGATCGCGCTGTCCTCGGTCGCCATCGCGGTCATCTCCTTCATCGTCTGGGGCCACCACCTCTTCGTCTCCGGCCAGTCCGAGCTCGCCGGCGTCCTCTTCAGCTTCCTGACCTTCGCCGTCGGCGTCCCCACCGCCATCAAGGTGTTCTCCTGGGTCGCCACCCTGTACCGCGGGAGCATCGTCTACAACACGCCGATGTGGTACGCGATGGTCTTCCTGTGGACCTTCACGGTCGGCGGTCTCACCGGCCTCCCGCTCTCGACCCTCGCCATCGACGTGCACCTCCACGACACCTACTTCGTGGTCGCGCACTTCCACTACGTGATGGTCGGCGGCACGGTCGTCGCCTTCATCGGCGGCCTCTTCCACTGGTGGCCGAAGATGTTCGGCAAGATGTACAACGAGTTCTGGGGCAAGATGAGCGCCCTCCTCGTCTTCATCGGCTTCAACGTCACCTTCATGACCCAGTTCTTCCTGGGCCACCAGGGCATGCCGCGGCGCTACTACGCCTACCTGCCCGAGTACCAGGTGATGCACCAGGTCTCCACGGTCGGCTCGTGGATCCTCGCGGTCGGCCTCTTCATCGCAGCCGGGGCTCTCATCGGCGCGTTCTTCAGCAAGCGGAAGGCCGGCGACAACCCCTTCGGTGCGGTGTCCCTCGAGTGGCAGACCCAGAGCCCGCCGATCGAGCACAACTTCCACGAGACGCCGCACGTCCACGGCAGCCCCTACGACTTCCCGGAGATCGACAAGTCGGCCGGCGCCCACGCGCACTGATCACCAACCTCGGGGTAGCAAACCATGAGCACCGCACACGCCCACGCCGCCGACGATCACAACCCGGCCCTGGCCCATCACTTCGATACGATGGGTCAGCAGAACGGCGCCGCCAAGCTCGGGATGTGGCTCTTCCTGGCCACCGAGATCCTGATGTTCAGCGGCCTCTTCCTGGCCTACTTCATCCTCCGGATGTTCTACCCGGAGATGGTGCTCGAGGCGCACGAGCACCTCAGCAAGACCGCCGGCGGCATCAACACCGTCGTCCTGCTGACCTCCTCCTACACGATGGCCATGGGCGTCCGCTCGATCCAGCTCGGGGACGTCAAGAAGCTCCGCCTCTTCCTCGTCCTGACGATCCTGTGCGGCTGCATCTTCATGGTCGTCAAGTACTTCGAGTACAGCGCGAAGTTCGCCCACGGCATGCTGCCGGGCAAGTTCTACTCGGCGCACCTGCACGGCTACGAGATCGA
>CAZMML010000144.1:0-7695 GCA_964567335.1 uncultured Nannocystis sp.
CGACGGCTTCGTCCACGCCGGCGTCGAGGTCTGCGACGACGGCGTCAACGACGGCTCCTACGGCGGCTGCGCGATGGACTGCGCCAGCAAGGGCCCGTCGTGCGGCGACGGCGTCAAGAACGGCCCCGAGGCGTGCGACGACATGAACATGGACAGCAAGGACGGCTGCCTCGCCGATTGCACGCAGCCGCCGAGCTGCAAGGCGATCAAGGCGTTCGACCCGGCCGCGACCGACGGCGTCTACACCCTGACCGCCAACGGCGTCACCTGGCAGGCCTACTGCGACATGACCTTCGACGGCGGCGGCTGGACGCTCGCCGCCAAGGTGATCCCGACCGACGGCTGGGCCTACCAGAGCCCGCGCTGGACCGACAACATGGTCGTCAACGCCAACATGCCCGGCTTCGATCACAACACCGCCAAGCTGGCGACCTGGAACCAGGTCCCGTTCACCGAGCTCCTCGTCGGCGTCGAGTCGCCGGTCAACATGCAGAACCCGCCGGTGCCGAAGTACCTCAAGCTCGCGCTGACCGGCAACTCGCTGTTCGCGGTGTTCTCGCCGAACACCTTCGTCCCGACGATGGGCACCAAGGCCGGCTGGCAGGGCCTCGTGCCGATGAACTCGATCCAGGCGAACTGCAACCAGGAGGGCGTCAACAACGCCCCCGCCGGCAACATGAACGGCCGCGTGCGCCTCGGGATCCTCGGCAACAACCAAAACGACTGCATGTCGCCCGACTCCGCGATCGGCCTCGGCTTCGGCAACTTCGCCTGCATGAACAACCCCTTCATCAGCGTCGGCAACATCAACTGCGAGCCCAACCCGGTCGTCAAGCGCACCGGCATGGGCTACATCTTCGTCCGCTGATCGCGTCCAGGCCCGCGGCGGGGCGGCACCGGCCGCCTCGCCGCGTCCCCTCCCACCCGAACCTCGCGTGTGGGAGAGGGCGAGGTCCGACCCATGCACCGCGCCGAACCTCGCAACCCGCTCGCCGGGTCCTTTCACAACCAACCCCTCGCCTCAATACCGCGCAACTGACCGCAGTTCAACTCTCTCAACCCTGCGGGTCGGCCTCACGGCCGCGTTTTCACCGGCCGCGCCCGGTGCGACACTCGGCTCATGGAGGCGCTGCTCCTGATCGTCGCCGAGCTGATGACGATCCCGCTCTTCGTCGCGACGGCGCTGCTGATCGAATTTACCGGCGGCGCGTTGATCGGCGTCGTCCAGCTCCTCCTCTCCCGCGGCGACAAGCGTCCCTCACGCGCGCGCCGCTGGTGGCGTCGCATCGTGTGGACCTCGACCGGCGTCCTGGGGCTCCTCCTCGCCACCCTCGTCTTCATCGACCTCGTCCTCTATGAGCAGGGCCTCCGGCTCCTGCTCGACCACGTCGAGCGCCGCTCCGGCGTCGACCTCTGCTTCGAGCGCGCGAGCGGCAACATCTTCACCGGCGAGGTCCACCTCGAGGGCGTGACGATCCGCCACAGCAACGGCGCTGAGGTCGCGTTGAACATCGACGTCGTCGACATCGACGTCGCCATGCTCCGCCTCCTCGAGCCGGCCGTCCCGATCACCAGCCTCGGGCTCCGCGGCGTCCGCGGCGCGATCACTCGCCGCCACACCGAACCCCGCGGCCACCGCCCGGGCGGCCGCTCCTTCGTCGTCGAGCGCCTGTCGATCTCCGACATGGCGATCGACTTCGAGGACCTCGCCGGCACCCCGCTCCGCTCGCTCCCTCTCGCCATCGACGACCTCGAGCTCGCCCCCCTCCGCAGCGAACACGCCCTCGTCGACCTCCTCTGTCACACCCGCGCCAGCGGCCGCGCCCGCGGCGTCTCCTTCGCCGCCGAGCCCGGGCGCTGGCGCGCCTGGGACATCTCCCTCGCCTCCGCCGCCGCGCGCCTCGGCCCCGCCGGCAAGTGGCTCCGCGGCGGTCAGCTCGACCTCGCCGTCGTCTGTCCCGCCGAGGACGCCGACCCCTTCGACCTCCGCGTCGAGGTCGGCCTCTCGCGCCTGCAATTCTCGCCGCCGAGCGACTCCGGCCGGCGCGGCCTCGTCACCCGCGTCGCCGCCGCGCTCGAGCGCCTCGGCCCGCGCGTCGAGCTCCAGCTCGTCGTCTCGCTCTCCCGCGGCGAGCTCGTCGGCGTCACCTCCGCCGCCCAGATCAGCCTCTGGGACCGCGGCGTCCACGAGTACAACCACCAGCTCGGCCAGCGCCTCGGCCTCGACAAGGACGACCTCTCGCTCTTCGGCGTCGGCTCTAGAGCCTTCGAGGGCTTCCAGCAGATCCGCCAGCGAGATCGTTGACCCCTGCGAGAGCCCTCGCCTATGCTCTCGTCCATGCTTGGCTTGCGCTTCAGCCGGCTCGTCCACGCCGCGATCGCCAGCGGCGCGCTCGCGCTTTCGGCTTGCCCCGGCAGCGGCGGCGACACCGACACCGACACCGACACCGACAGCTCAGGCTCGAGCACGGACGACCCGACGACGACCACCACCACGACCACCACGGGTCCGCCCCCGGTCGACCTCCCGCCCGCGCTCGTCAGCGCCACGTTCCTCGACCCCTTCACCCTCCAGCTCAGCTTCACCGAGCCGATCGCCCCGGTCGACACCGTCAACCCCAAGCGCTTCCGCCTCAGCGCCGCCTTCGGCTACGCCGGGCTCTACGGCGGCCAGCCGACCACGTCCCTGCAGAATCCGCGCCTCATCAACTACACCGAGAAGTGCGTCCCCTGCTACTACGAGCCCTATTACTACTACTGCGAGCCGACCTGCTACTACGCCCCCTCCGACGAGATCGCCGTCCTCGACCTCTTCAACCACTACGCCGACCCGAACTCGATCCTCCTCTCCCTCAGCACCCCGATCCAGCCGGCGCTGTGCAAGACCATCACGCTCCTCAGCGAGACACCGACCGGCGACGCCGTCCTCCACCTCCACTATGCCGACGGCGGCCTCGCCCAGATCACCGACCTCGCCGGACTCCCCCTCCCCGCGAACGGCGAGTTCTGGGTCAAGTACGACGGCGACTTCTACACCTACGTCGCCCCGCCCTTCAGCAACTTCACCCCCTTCGTCCCGATCCCCTGCCCCTTCTAGCGCATGCACCCGAGCCTCCGCCCCGGCTCGCCGCCTCCACGTGACATAGGCGACGTCGAAGCCGCCTTGCGGGCCGTCCCCGAGCTCGCCTTTTCGCCCGAACTGGACGCGGCGGTCCCCGCGCTCCCGCACGCCCGCGCCTGGCCGCCCGCGCCGGACGAGCTGCTCTCCTTCGCCGACCCCGATCTCCTCGCGCGCGTGCTCACTGGCCTGGGCGACCTCGCAGAGCGCGCCGAACGCGAGCACAGCGGCGGCCTCGCCTTCCTCGTCCGGACGATGCGCCATTTCCTCTGCGGCGACACCGCGCTCCCTCCAGGGGAGCATCCCCTGCTCGTCGCCCTCCTCCTGCGGGGCGCGGCTCGAGCCCGCGCTCGCCCCGACACCGTCGCGGAGATCGCCCGCGCCATGGACCACTGGGGGCGCTAGCGTGAGCCAGGGGCCCGGCTCGCCGCCCGCCTCGCGGCCGGGGCGCGGCGACCTCGGACAGATCTGTCCTTTCAGACACATGCGCCACCGCGCCCGCGCATTGGGTATACTCCGCGCCGCCATGCCTCGCCCCCCTGCGGAGGCCACCCCAAGGTGAGCACCGAACCCAGCGCGCCGAAGACCGGAGAGTCCGAGCTCGCTCGGCAGTGGATCGGCCGCACGATCGCCGACACCTACCGGATCGTCGAGGTGCTCGGCGAGGGCGGCATGGGCGCCGTCTTCGTCGCCGAGCACCTCCGTCTGCGCAAGCAGTTCGCCCTCAAGACGATCCGCGTCGAGTTCACCGGCGACGGCCAGGCCGCCCAGCGCTTCGACCGCGAGGCCCGCGCCACCAGCAAGATCGATCACCCCCACGTCGTCAGCGCGGTCGACTCCGGCACCCTGCCCGACGGCGGCGCCTACCTCGTGATCCAGCTCGTCCGCGGCAAGAGCCTCGCGCGCCACCTCGAGTCCGGCCCGCTGCACTGGCGGCAGGTCGCCGAGCTCGGCGCCCAGATCGCCGACGCCCTCGCCACCTGCCACGCCGCCGGCGTCATCCACCGCGACCTCAAGCCCGACAACATCCTCCTCGAGCCCCGCGACGACGGCACCTTCCACGCCCGCATCGTCGACTTCGGCATCGCCCGCCTCTCCGAGGACGTCGCCGGCGAGTCCGACACCACCGAGCCCCTCACCCGCACCGGCTCGATCCTCGGCACCCCCGGCTACATGGCCCCCGAGCAGGCCGTCGGCCAGGCCATCGACCACCGCGTCGACCTCTACGCCCTCGGCGTCGTCCTCTGGGAGTCCTGCACCGGCCAGCGCCTCTGGCAGGGCGACACCTTGACCTCCCTCTTCGCCCGCCAGCTCGCCGGCGCCGCGCCCAGCCTCCGCGAGACGCTCTTGGGACAGGTCCCCGATCCCCTCTCGGACCTCGTCACCCTGCTCCTCTCGCCGCTCGCCGATCGCCGGCCCGCCGCCGCCGCCGCCGTCCGCGACGACCTGCGCCGGCTCGCCTTCAGCGGCGACGCCCTGGTCGCCCCCGTGACCGGGCTGGATCTCCGCGCCAGCACCCTCGGCGGCGCCACCGCCGCGCCCCGCCCCACCTTCGGTCCGAGCGGCACCCTCGTCACCGCCGCGGTCGCCCCGCCGAGCCCCTTCGATCGGCTCCGCCAGCTCGCCCGCGAGGCCCGCGACCTCGCGATCCAGCTCGCGCGCGAGCGCCCGCGCGTCGTCGCCTACGCGGCAGGCGGCCTCGTCCTCGCCCTGATCCTCATCTTCTCCCTCTGCGGCGGCGAAGACCCCAAGCCGGCCCCCGAGCCGGAGCGCGGCGAGAAGGTCGCCGCTCGCAAGGACCGCGACAACCCCGCGCCCAAGCCCGCCGCCCCGCCGAAGGACCCGCCTCCTGAAGACACCCCCGCGCCGCTCCCCCCCGCGACCGACGACGACCTCGCCGCGGTCCCCGAGGCGTACCGCGAGCACGCACAGACCCTCCTCACCAGCACCAACCCCAAGAGCCGCAAGCGCGCGGGCGAGGCGATCGCCGGGGCGAAGGAGGAGGACAAGGAGGGGATCCCCGAGTACATCCGCAACCTCGCGTGGATCGAGAAGGTCCGCCGCTGCGAGGACAAGCTCCCCGTGCTCGAGAAGATCACGGACCGCCGGGCCCTCCCGGGGCTCCAGGCGCTCTCGCGCACCAAGACCTCGTGCTCCTCCGGGTGGTTCGGCACCAAGGACTGCCTCGACTGCCTGCGCGGCGAGCTCGGGCGCATGATCGGCCGCTTCGAAGCGCAAGAGTAGCCGCGCGCGCCCACACGCCTGTCCCTCCAGGCAGGCGGCCCGCGCGCCGCCGGGAATTCCCCCGATGGCCCCGCGCCGCGACTCCGGTACATTGACCGGATGCGACTCTTGACGGCCCTGTTGTCCTCGTCCGCCTGCGCCCTCTTGCTCGCGTGCAGCGACGACTCTCGGGGGGACACCGACGCCCCCCCGACCTCGACGACCCCCGGCACCACCACCGCGACCACCACCGGAACCGCGACCGACACCAGCGCCACCGCCTCGCAGCCGACGACCGCGGGGCCGAACGGCTCAGGCTCAGGAACCGACCCCACCGGCGAGCAGACCACCGGCTCCACCAGCCTCGGCTCGACCACCGTCGACCCGAGCGCCAGCTCCACGGGCAACGATCCCGGCATGGTGGTCTCGATCGAGATCGACCCGCTCGACGCCGTGATCACCGTCGTCGACGGCCAGATCCCGCCGGCCACCCAGTACACCGCCATGGGCGTCACCGACAAGGGGATCAAGGTCCCGGTCACCGGCACCTGGTCCTACGACCGGCCGGACCTCGCCAACATCGGCGACATCTCCGGCCAGATGCTCGCCACCGGCCTCACGGGCGGCAAGGGCGTCGTCACCTTCGACGGCGCCGGCAACCTCCCCCAGGCCAGCACCAGCGCCTCCGTCAAGCTCGTCTTCAACGCCGACCCCGACATGGTCGACCAGGGCGTCAAGGACCTCTTCCCGATGGCCGGCATGCCCGACCCCGCGATGGTCCTCCTCTACCCCTACGACAAGACCGTCTTCCCGCGCGGCCTCACCGGCCCCGTCATCCAGTGGAACGGCGGCGGCGCCAACGACATCTACTACGTCCACGCCTTCAGCGAGTTCTTCGAATACAAGGGCTTCCACAAGGTCCCGCCGCCCTCGCGCTACAGCTTCCCCAAGATGCCCGACGACATCTGGCTCAAGCTGACCGCCTCCACCGACGGCCCCGTCCAGTTCGACATCCAGCGCTTCGACGGCGTCAACGCGTACCTCGCCAAGACCCAGACCTGGACGATCGCCCCCGCCAACCTCACCGGCGCCGTCTACTACTGGGAGGTCAACAACGGCAAGGTCGTCCGCCTCACCATCGGCGACGTCGGCCCGCAGCAGTTCGTCCAGTCGAACAACTGCACCGCCTGCCACAGCGTCTCCAAGGACGGCTCGCGGATCGCCGCCAGCTTCCACGGCGGCTACAGCCCCTGGGCCAGCATCGACGCCGCCTCCGGCGCCGTCCTCTACGACTCCGGCCAGTCCTCCGGCTTCGAGGCGATCTCGCCCAACGGCTCGCACATCGTCTGGGGCCACTGGATCAACGGCGGCTTCGGCTCCAACGGCGTCCTCTACCTCAGCACCTACAACAACACCGCCCCGCTGGCGACCATGAGCCCCGGCGTCCCCGGCGCCCCGAGCCACCCCGCGTGGTCGGGCGACGCCGCCAAGATCGCCTTCGCCATGCGCACCAACGGCAACGGCCTCGACTTCACCGCCTCCACCTTGTGGCTCGTCGACGTCGACCTGATGAACCTCGGCTTCTCCAACCCGCACAAGATCGTCGACGCCAACAACCTCACCACCACCACCTTCCCCACCTTCTCCCCTGACTCCCAGTGGATCGCCTTCATGCGCGCCAACCAGGCCCGCACCCGCGGCGCCACCTGCGAGGTCTGGCTCACCAACCTCGACGGCACCGCGATCACCCGCCTCGACAACGCCAACGGCCTCGGCATCATCGAGCCCGGCCAGGACCAGACCAGCTACGAGCCCACCTTCCTCCCCGTCTCCGTCGGCGGCTACTTCTGGCTCATCATCGGCTCCGAGCGCAAGTACGGCAACACCCTCGTCGACACCAACCCCGGCTCCCGCCGCAAGCAGCTCTGGGTCACCGCCATCGACGCCAACATCCAGCCCGGCGTCGACCCCAGCCACCCGCCCTTCTGGCTCCCGGGACAGGAGCTGAACAACTCCAACATGCGCGGCGAGTGGGCCCTCGCCCCCTGCAAGAACCTCGGCGAGGGCTGCAACGCCGGCTTCGACTGCTGCGACGGCTTCTGCTACGGCGACCCACCGACCTGCAACGACAAGCCCGACACCTGCTCGCACATCGGCGACGAGTGCATGGCCGACGCCGACTGCTGCATGGACGAGGGCACCTGCATCGGCGGCTACTGCTCGATCATGCCGGGCTGACGCCGCCCGCACTCGCCACGCGCGCGCTCGGAGGGCGTGGCGGCGGCGGCGAACCCGGCAGGTGCCGACACCGCTACATACCGATCTGTCTCGATCGAGCGCTTGATGGGCGTCGC
>CAZMML010000145.1:0-7668 GCA_964567335.1 uncultured Nannocystis sp.
CCGGGCCCGCCGGGCCGCCGGGCCCGCGCCCGGGCTTCGCGGCGACGAGCTTCTGGGAGGCGATGAGCGCCGCGTGGGGGCGGCGGGGCGGCGGGGGGGCCAGCGAGGTGACGCTCGCGCGCCACGCCCTGCTCGCGCCGGGCGGCGAGGAGCGACGCCGCGGGGCGCTCCTCCTGGCGCTCGCGGCCGCCGAGGCCGAGCGCGCCGGCCTGGAGCCCGCGCCGGGCGACCTCGCGGCCGCGGCGGAGCGCCTCCGACGGGTGCACGGCCTCGAGGGGCGCGAGGGGGTGATGGCCTGGCTTGAAGGGCAGGAGATGACGATCGCCGACCTCCACGCGTTGGTCCGCGTCGAGGCGCTGGTCGAGCTGGTGGCGCGGGCGCGGGGGGCGGAGGCGCGGGGCCAGGTGGCCGCCGAGCTGCAGCGCCGCGGCGAGTTCGGCCGCGTGTCGCGGGAGCTCGCGGCGCTGCCGCCGGCGCTCACGTGGTCCGACGCCGGGCTCTCGCGCGAGGAGCTGCTCGCCTGGTACCAGCGCGAGGTCGGCTGGCTCGGGCGCGATCCGGTCCGCGCCGCCGAGGCGCTCGGGTGCGCGCCGGTCGACGAGCTGCTCGGCGCGAGCGCCCGGGTCCGCGCGGTCATCCCGCCGCGATCGAGTGTCTGAAGAGACCTGGCGCGAAGGTCACGCCGCGGGGGGGCGCTCGCTGGCCGCCACGCCGAGCCGCAGGCGGGCGCTGGCGGCCACGCCGAGCGCGGCGATCACCCCGAGCTGACAGGTGTAGAGCAGGAAGGTGTAGGACGAGCCGCGGGCGCGGACGAGTTCGGGCTCGAGGAAGAGCCCGAGCCCCGCGGCGACGCCGAGCTGGAAGGTGCCGACGTGCGCGGGCGGGCCCGGGACCATCAGCGTGAGGTTGAGGACCGCGAGGACCGCGACGACCTCGAGCGGACCGAGGGGGACGTCGCAGGCGCGGGCGAGCAGCGCCATCCCGAAGGCGTTGACCGCCCAGTACGCGAGGGTGAGGAGGAGGAAGCAGGCCAGCGGGGCAGGGGAGGGGAGCGCGCGCAGCCCCTCGGCGAGCCCGCGGGCTGCGCCGGCGAGGCGGGGCGCGGGGGCGAGGAGGCGAGCGGGGAGCGCGGGCCAGCGAGCGAGCGCGAGGAGCAGCGCCAGCGCGGCGGCGAAGAGCGCGGCGGCGAGGAGCGCCGCGGGGCGGAGGCCGGCGATCGCCGCGGCCTGCGGGAGCTGGGCGGCGGCGAGGAAGAACATGCCGCACACGACGAGGCCGTCGACGACCCGCTCGACCGCGACCGTGCCGAGGAGCTGCGGGAGCGGCAGGCCGGTCCGGCGCGCGAGCAGGGCCGGCCGCACCAGCTCGCCGAGGCGCCACGGCAGCGCGACGATCCAGAGCGTGCCGGCGAGGCCGGCGAGCAGCACGTCCGCGAGGCGGACCGCGCCGATCGGCCGCACCAGGAAGTACCAGCGCGACGTACGGAGGAAGGCGTAGACCAGCAGCGTGCCGAGGTAGAGCGGCACGCCGTGGGGGGCGACCGCGAGATCCTCGGGCACCGGATCGAGCTGACGCTGGACGAGCCAGAGCGCCAGCGCGCTGATCACCAGGGAGCCGACGACGCGCGCGACGCGACGCGAGAGGCGCGGCTCTGTCTGGGCGCGGGTCATCGACGCGGCAGTATAGGCGCCGCCGCGCCAGCGCGAAATCGGCGCTACTTCTTGCCGGCCTTGCGGAAGTGGCTCGGGTACTCGGCGACCTGCAGCTTGTCGTTCTTCGGGTGGATCTTCCGCGCCCGCTTGATCAGGTCATCCTCGGTCTCGACCCGCTCCGGATCGGGCAGGCAACACTCGACCGGACAGACCGCCTGGCAGGCCTCGTAGTCGTGGAAGCCCACGCACTCCGTGCAAAGGTTCGGGTCGATCACGTAAGTCTCGTCGCCCTCCGAGATCGCCTCGTTGGGGCACTCCGGCTCGCACGCGCCGCAGTTGATGCACTCGCTGGTGATGTGGGTCGCCATGGGATCGATGGACTCCTTGCCGTGTCGAGGCTCGCCCGGCCACGTGTGGGCAGTGTGCCACGCTACCCGAGATCCGGCCCAGCGCCGCCGCGGCCCAGGAGATGTGACGTTTCGACACGATCCAACTATCCCGCGAGCAGCGACTCGATCCGCCGCCGCAGGTCGCGGAAGGAGTCGAGGACACGCTCGCTCTCGGCCCCGCTCGGGTCCTCGGCCGCGTCGAACATCACGCCCACGACGTAGGCGCGGGCGACGAAGGCGCAGCACACGCGGCCGTGACTTGCCTCCACCAAGATCTCGCAGGGGCCGAGCTTTCGCGTGGCGCTCCACGCGGTGATCCGCTTGGCCGCGTGTTCGAGTTGCGCGCCGAGGAGCTGGACGTCGAGCTCGCTCAGCCGATCGACGCAATAGGCGAAGTCGACCGCGTCGCCCTCCGTGTCGCTGACCACGCCGCCGCGCGCGCTGGGGTCTCGCCCGAGGAAGTCGGCGAGCTCCTGGCCGAACTCACTAAAGCCGGAGAAGACGACGGGCACGGTCCGGAGCCTACCGTCAGGCCCAGCCCTTGCGCGACCTCACCCTGACAAGAGAAAAGGAAATTCACTCGCAACAGTCCTCCAGGCCTGGATGACGCCAATCCCGCGCTTGACGCCCAAAAAGGCCGATGCTAGAGAGCATCAAAATGAAAACGATTTTCAATATTGCCCTCGCAGGGGTGGCTGGGTCGGTCGGGGGGTGCGTCGGCTACGAGACGATGGAGCCCGACACCTTCATGGGTGAAGGGTTGCCGCCGGAGGTCGAGCTCTGTCAGGGCTGCCTCAAAGAACAGGAGCTCCGCGGGGAGCTGATGCTCCTCGTGAACACGAAGCTCACCGACCCCGGCGCGAATTTTACCGCCAACTTCCCGCTCGACGCCGACGGCCGCTACGTCGGAAACGCGCTCTATCTCTACGACCCCGAGCGCGTCTGTGAGGGCGGCGGCAGCGGGTGTCGCCTGGCCAAGGTCGGGAACCTCTGGCTCGACGAGAAGATGGGCGAGATCTCGCTCGCCGATCAGTCGCTGCTCCGCTTCTCGGTGCGCGACCTCGCGTGGCACCCGAAGAAGGGCCTCGGGGGGCTCTGCTACGACGCGCTCAACGACGAGTGGGGCCTGGTGGCGCTCGGGGTGCCCGACTGGCGGCGCGGCGACAACCGCGTCGAGTCGGTCCGCTACGCCTTCAAGTACGGCGACGTCCAGGAGGACGCGACCGACGACTGCTACTGGCGGCAGAGCATGACCGGGCTCGAGTTCGTCGGCGACGAGCTCTTCGCGGGCTCGGCCGGCAAGCCGGGCAACGGCCTCGACGCCCGCGGGGCGGTGTTCCGGATCGACGCCGGCTTTGTCGACGCGCCGCGGCACTGCGTGCTGCCGACGGACTTCAGCCAGGACCCGAAGTACTACGCGTGCGACCCGATCTGCGCGGTTCATGCCTCCTTTGACGAGAAGATCGGGGTCTCCGGCGACATGACCGGCGCCGGCGCGGACCTGCTGGCGCTCCTCCGCGGCGAGATGTCGGACACCTTCCCGGCGGACCGCCACGCGCTCATGCGCGTGCCGACCGACGGGGCCGCGCCGACGCCGACCGAGGCGGGCCCCTACATCGACGGGATCGCGGCGGGGCTCGAGATCGAGGGCCTCGCGCGCGTGCGCGGGGTGCTCTACGGCGTCAGCACCGCCGGGAAGATCTACAAGATCGTCGAGCCGACCGCCGAGGAGCCGACGCGCTGGAGCTTCGTCGAGTACGACGACCTCTTCGACCTCTTCACGGAGCCCGAGCTGAGCCTGCGGATCCGCGGCGCGACCGCGATCGTGGTGCCCTGACCGAGGCGTCGTCTCCGCGGCCTCTCCTCACCCTTCTGTGCTCATCCCCAGTCACATCCTCGCGCTGCTCGTGAGCGCCGATCCGCGCGCCTACGCGGGACCGGAGGCGATCGGCGATCCTGCCCCTCAGGACACGCCGGTCGCGCCGGCGGCGCCCGCGGAGGAGCCCGCGGCGGCGCCCGCGGCAGCGCCCGCGGCGGCGCCCGCGGCGAGCTCCGTGCCGGCGCCGCCCTCGCCGCGCTCGCGGATCCCGGAGGGGGCGCTGCGAGAGTCACGGACCATCGAGGTGACGACCGACCTGCTCGGCCGCAGCAACCGGGTCGACGTGCAGCGCCACGCGGGCGGGCGGGCCGTGGTCGATGTCGCGCGGGCGCGCGAGGAGGGCGCGGGCGGGGTCGCCGAGATGATGGACAAGGTCCCCGGCGTGCGGGCGGTCGAGGGCGGCTCCGGTCTGGGGACCTCGGCGACCAAGCTGAACCTCGCGGTGCGCGGCGCCGACCCCCGCCTCTCGGAGCAGGCGACGGTGCTGCTCGACGAGGTCCCCATCGCGCCGGCGCCCTACGGCGCGCCCTCGATGGCGCTCTTCCCCCTCTCGATCTTCCAGATCGCGCGGGTCGACACGGTGCGCGGCGGGTCCTCGGTGCGCTTCGGGCCCTGGACCTCGGGCGGGGTCTTCAACATGGTCTCGAACCCGATCCCGAAGAACCCGACGGCGTCGATCTTCGCCAAGTCGGACCACTTCGGCGACGCGGGGGTGGCGACCGCCTACGGCGGGACGCACCGCGGGGTCGGCATCTACGTCGAGTACGCGCCGCGCTTCGGCCGGACCTACCGCGAGCACAGCGAGTTCATCAGCCACGGCGGGATCCTCAAGCTCGAGGCGCCGCTCGGTCGCCGCGTCTCGCTGCAGTCGAGCACGCACCTCTTCTGGGAGCGCACCAACCTGCCGGGCGGGATCAACACCACGGCCTACGCGGAGGACCGCTTCCAGAGCCTGCGCCCCTACGACTTCTTCGACGGGCACCGCGAGGCGACCAGCGCCAAGCTGCGGGTGGCGACCCGCGAGGAGCACGAGCTGCAGCTCGTCGCCTTCTACAGCCACACGCTGCGGCGCACGGCCCAGGCGACCAACCTCGACTTCCTCAACGACAACGACCCGACCTTCATCTTCGTGCAGCCGCGCGTCTTCGACGTGGTCGGGGTGGAGCCGCGCTACGCGGCGCGGGTGCGTCACCGCGGCGGTGCCTTCCACGATCTGTCCTTCGGGACCCGCGGTGTCTTCGAGGCCGCGCGGCTGCGCGGCTTCCAGGTCGACTTCCCCGCGCGCCCGGGCGACCCGCTCGGGGACGCGGGCGACTCGCGGGTGTGCCCGCGCGGGCTGGACCGCCCGGAGGGCGCCCCGATCGCGCTGCGCTGCCTGAACGGCCGGATCGGCGGCTACTCGTTCTACGCCGAGGACAAGCTCTACCTGCTCGACGCGCGGCTGGTGATCACGGCGGGGATCCGCTTCGAGCTGATGAAGCAGAGCTACTACGACATCATCACCTCGCGCGCGGTGCCGCGGCCGATCTACGGCGGGGTCCTGCCGGGGGCGTCGATCTGGTACGGGACCGACACGGTCGCGGTGTACCTCGGCTACGGGCGCTCCTTCGGCGCGCCGAGCTACTACTCGGGGACGCTCTCGATGCCGAGCGACCCGCTCGGCCGCGGGCGCCTGCTGCTGCGGCCGGAGCTCGCGGAGACGGTCGAGGGCGGGCTCAAGCTGATGGAGCTCGGCGGGGTCTACGCGGAGCTGAGCGGGTGGTACCGCTACTTCAAGACGCTCCGGGACGAGGGCGACAACTCGATCGACATCATCCCCGCGGCGCACACCTACGGCGGCGAGATCGACCTGAGCTGGGAGCCGGGCGAGGTGTGGGAGAAGGTCGAGGGCCTCGAGCTGAACGCCGGCTACGCCTACACCGGGAGCCGCGTCCTGGCGGGGATCTACTCCGGCAACCGCATGCCCTGGTACCCCGCCCACGAGGCCTGGGGCGGCGCGAGCTACGAGGCGCCCATCGGCCTCAAGTTCGGCACCAAGGTCGACTACACGAGCTGGCAGTACACCGACTACGCCAACTGGAACATGTCCCGCGGGACCGGCGAGATCGGGCCGATGCCGCCCTACACCCTGATGAGCGCGTTCGCGTCGATGCGCGCGGCGCTGCCGCTCGGGTGGCGGATCGAGATCACGGCGGGGGTCAAGAACCTGCTCGGACAGGAGTGGTTCACCCGCTCGGACGACATCAACGGCGGCATCTTGGCGATGCGCCCGCGGACCTTCTACGTCAACCTGGGCTTTGCCCACGAGTGGATCCGCGGCAAGGGCGGCGCGCAGGCGGGCCGCCGGCGGGCGGGCGTCGATCGGCGGCGGATGACCGCGGGTGAGCGGCGGCGCGAGCGGTGGTTCTGGAAGACCTGGGGGGCCCTGCTGTGAGCGCGCGGCGTCGGCTCTTCCGCCTCCACCAGAGCGTCGGCGTGGCGCTGGCGGCGATCCTCGTCGTGATCGCCGCGACCGGGGCGGCGCTGGTGTTCCGCGGCTGCGCGCGGGAGGCGGCGCCGGCGGCGCCCGAGGTCGCGTCGCCGCTGGGGCTCGAGGCCCTGCTCGCGCGGGCGCAGGCCGCGGCGGGCGGCGAGGTGGTCACCGACATCGGCCTGCCCGCGAGCCCGGGCGAGGCCTGGGTGTTCTACCTCGACGACGACGCGGAGACGATCCTCTACCTCGCGGGCGACGGGGCGCTGCTCGAGCGGCGCGCGTCCGCGGGCGGGTGGACGCAGCTCCTCTTTCGCTTGCACACCGGCGAGCTGATCGGCTGGCCGGGCCAGGCGCTCGCGCTCCTCGCGGGCGTCGGTTCGCTGGCGCTCGTGGCCAGCGGGGCGGGCATGATCGTGAGCCGCGTGCGGGCGCGGCGGAGATGAGAGGTCAGGTCCCATGTCACTGATGATCCAGGAGCCGGAGATCGAGGGCGTGTCGATCCTCTACAGCGTCGAGCGCCTGGTCGCGCACGCGCGCACGGCGTACCAGGAGGTGCTGATCGCCGACACCAGCGCGTACGGACGGATGCTCTTCCTCGACGGCCTGGTGCAGTCGGCCGAGGCCGACGAGGCGCTCTACCACGAGGCGCTCGTCCACCCGGCGCTGGTGCTCCACGGCGGCCCGCGCCGCGTGCTGGTCGGCGGGACCGGCGAGGGGGCGGCGCTGCGCGAGGTGCTGCGCCACCGCTCGGTCGAGCGGGTGGTGTCGGTCGACCTCGACGCGGAGGTCGTCGCGCTCTGCCGCGAGCACCTGCCGCAGTGGCACGCGGGCAGCCTCGACGACCCGCGGGTCGAGCTGCGCACCGAGGACGTCGCCGAGACGCTGCGGCGGGCCGCGCCCGGGAGCTTCGACGCGATCATCCTCGACGTCACCGATCCGACCGACGAGGGGCCCTCGGCGGCGCTCTTCTCGACCCGCTTCTTCGCCGCGGTGCTGCGGGCGCTCGCCGACGACGGCGTCGCCGTGCTGCAGGCCGGCGAGCTCGATCCCTCGGATCTGACGATGGCGCGGACGATCCTCAGCACGCTCCGCGCGGTGATCCCCGAGGTCCGGCTGGCCCACAGCTTCGTGCCCTCGTTCCACTGCCTGTGGGGCTACGCGCTCCTGTCGCGCCGGCCCCTGCTCGAGCCGGGGGGCCGGGCGGGGCGGGTCGCCCCGCGCGGGGGGCGGCGGGGGTGAACCGGGGACGCCCCCCCGGCCCGGCGCGGGCTGGCG
>CAZMML010000146.1:0-7642 GCA_964567335.1 uncultured Nannocystis sp.
CCTCGCGCTCGCGCGGGGCCTTCGGGGGGGCGCTCGCCAGCGCCGGGGGGGCGCTCGTCGGCGCCGGGGGAGCGCTCGCGGGCGCGGTCGGCAGCCTCTTCGCCGGCCCGGAGGGCGGAGGCGGGGGCGGGGCCCACGGGTTTGCCGCGCTGGAGGAGCCGGAGCACGAGGCGGCGCCGGATCAGCTCGCCTACGGCGACCTGCGGATGCCTGGCCCCGGGGCCAGCCGGCGCGGGAGCCTGACGGTGACGCAGCGGCGGGAGCGCTACCTCGAGATGCTGTGGGTGCGCGAGGTGACCAAGGAGATCGACGTCGTCGCGCTGATCGACGGGGCGGTGACGAAGGCGCAGCAGGCCGGTGTGCGGGGTCCGCCGCCGCGCCACCGCCTGGCGGAGTCGTGGTACGGCTTCGACTACGTGTACGGGGCGGAGAGCCTGGTGGACATCCCCTCTGACGGCGACTTCCACGGGGTCCCGCTGCTCGGGCGGACGGCGCCGATCGAGCTCGGCTACGTGGTCGTGCCGCGCGAGAGCACCGACGTGTTCCGCTTCGTGCGGCTGAAGAACCCGCTCGACGCCCCGCTCTTGCCTGGCCCGGCGGACATCTACGTCGGCGGCGACTACCTGCTCAGCGCCGACCTCAAGGTCGCCCCGCCGCGCGGCGAGGTGAAGATCGGCCTCGGGGTCGAGCAGGCGATCAAGGTCGCCCGCAACACCCAGTTCAAGGAGGAGACCGCCGGGCTGATGGGCGGGACCCTCGCGCTGCGCCACGAGATCACCGTCGAGGTCGCCAATCGCCGCGACCGACCGGTCGAGATCGAGGTCCAGGAGCGGGTCCCGACGCTGCGCGAGAAAGAGGACGAGATCCAGCTCGACGTCGGCGCGGTCGAGCCGCCCTGGGCGCCCTTCGAGCCGGAGCACTACACCCTGAAGGGCGGGTACCGCTGGAAGATCCAGGTCCCGCCCGGGCAGCAGAAGAAGCTCAGCGCCACCTACGTGGTGCGGATCTCGGCCAAGAGAGAGCTGATCGGCGGCAACCGCCGGGAGTGAGCCATGTCGGAACCAACGCTTATCCCCCACGAGGCCGCGTCTCCTTCGACTGCGGCGCCGATCGAGTTCAAGGCGCCGGTCGTCGAGGTCACCGTGCTCGAGGACCGCGCCCACGTCGTCCGCCGCGGGACGGTCGTCCTCGGCGTCGGCGTCGCCCGCCTCAAGATCAGCGCGGTCGCGCCGGTCCTCGCCGACAAGACCCTCTGCGCCGCGATCAGCTCGCCGGGCCAGAAGTCCGACGCGGCCCGCGAGCGCGTCAGCGACGTCCGCGTCCGCCGCTCGCGCCTGATCCTCGGCGAGGACAAGCCCGAGCGCGTCCGCGAGCTGCAGGCCGAGCGCGACCGCCTGACGCGCCGGCAGTCCGAGCTGCAGGCGCAGCTCGACGTCGCCCGCCGCCAGGAGGTCAGCCTGGGCGCGGTCGGCGAGGTGACGATCCAGGACATCGGCGTCGACGTCTGCTACGGGCAGCACGACGCCGCCGCGTGGAGCGCCGCGATCGAGCGCCTCCACGAGAAGGAGCAGGCGGCGCGCGCGCTGCGGCTGGACCTCGAGCACGAGCTCCACGAGCTCGAGCAGGAGCTCAAGCGGCTGGGCAAGCGGATGTCTCAGACGGGGCAGGCGAGCGACGCGGTCAGCGCGGAGATCGTCGTCGAGGTGTGGACCGCGGCGGGCGGGAGCTACAGCGTGCAGGTCGACTACGTGGTCCCCGGCGCGTGCTGGCGCCCCTACCACCGGGCGCAGCTCGTCGAGCTCGTCAAGGGCAAGGACCCGGTCCTGCACTTCACCAGCGAGGGCTGCGTGTGGCAGAACACCGGGGAGGACTGGAGCGACGTCCAGCTCATCTTCTCGACCGAGCGGCCCTCGCTCGGCACGGAGCCGCCGCAGCTCGTGACGGAGCAGCTCCACGTGCAGCGCAAGAGCGAGGTGGTGGTCGTGGAGGCGCGCGAGCAGGAGGTGCAGACGACCGGGCTCGGGTCGTCGCCGAAGCAGCGCTCGCAGGACCTGCCGGGGATCGACGACGGCGGCGAGGTGCTGGCGCTGCGCGCGCTCACGCGCGCGAACGTGCCGAGCGACGGGCGCCCCTACCGCGTCCCGCTGATGAGCTTCACCTCGCCGGCGACGGTCGAGCACGTGCTGATGGCCGAGCTCGCGGAGGCGGTGCTCCTCAAGACGGCCCACGTCAACCGCTCGCAGCAGCCGATCCTCGCCGGCCCGGTCGACCTCGTGCGCGGCGGCGGCTACGTCGGGCGCACGAGCCTCCTGTACATCGCTCCGGGCGAGAACTTCGCGGTCGGCTGGGGCCCGGACGGGGCGGTCCGCGTGCAACGCTCGCTCACCCACGCCAAGGAGGAGCGCACGATGCTCTCCGGATGGGTCTCGCAGATCAGCACGGTCGAGCTGCGCCTGAGCAACCTCGGCCCCGGCGAGCGGACGGTCCAGGTCACCGAGCGGGTGCCGGTGTCCGAGATCGACAAGGTGAAGATCGAGGTTGACCCGGCGACGACGAGCGACCGGGCGAAGCCCGACGCGAACGGCCTGGTCCGCTGGAAGGTCGAGCTGCCCGGCTTCGGCCGGGTGCGCCTCACGCTCGGCTACGTGGTGCGCAAGCACGGCGACGTGGTCGGGATCTAGGGGCTCCGCGTCCCTCGCGGACCCGGCTCCGGGGCCCGAGCAGGGCGATTGCGGTGCGCCTCCGCGGGCTCCGGCTCCCCCGGAGCCGGGAGATCGTGCCGGCGCGCAGCAGCAGAGGAGGAGAGCAAATCGAAGACGGACGCGATCGGCGGCGAGGCCGCGGCCCGCGCGCGGAGGGTCGCGACCGCGGGGCTGCCCTCTCAGTCAGGTGCGGCCCCGCCGCGTCTCTGGGGCGACCTCTGCATACACGGGCGCACTCGCCCGGTGTGTAACCTGCAGCGCACCCCGACCATCTGGCCGTTGGGACATCGAGCCGCCTTTACCCGGCGCAGGTGGTGGCTTCTGGCGCGCACAAGAACGCGCGCGGGCGGCTTTTACTGGACGGCGGCGCGGGCCGGTTCCTATCCTGATCTCCAAGTCCGGGACGAGTGGCGACGCCCCGGCCGGTCCGAATCTCTCGGGCCGTCCCCCCCTGCTCATCGGTGCATATCATGTTCAACCACAAGAACCCCAATCGTGCCTCGTCCCCCCCTCGGGGGTGTCGTGGCCTTCAAGTCGTGACCGCGCTCTCGGCCGCGCTCATGCCGGCGCTGGCGAGCGCGTCCCCCTGGGAGCTCACCTTCCCGCTCGACGCCAAGGGCAAGACGTCGCAGAAGGTCGAGCTCGTCGACATCAACGCCGACAGCTTCGTCGACCTCGTGTTCGCGAACAGCTCCGGCAACGAGGTCGGCAACGACCAGGACGCGCAGCTCAACCAGCTCTGGGTCAGCGACGCCGGCACCTCGTTCAGCGAGCTCACGGCCTTCGACACCCCGGACAACGCCTACGTGATCAAGGCGGCGGACGTCGACGTCGACGGCGACCCCGACCTCGTGGTCGGCGTCAACTTCGCGGGCGTCAGCTACGTGCTGATCAACGACGGCGGGACCTTCACCCGGCTCGACATCCTCGGCGGCCTGAAGTTCAGCATCGGCGACCTCGAGGTCGGCGACCTCGACGGCGACAACGACCTGGACATCCTCGCGGCCGACTGGGGCATGAGCCAGCCCTACGGCGACCCCGACGACCTCGGCGGCCCGGTCCGCCTGTGGCTCGGCGACGGCACGGGCAACTTCACCGACGGCAGCGCGATGCTGCCGATGGGGATGGAGAACCTCGCGTCGTGGTCCTTCGACCTCGAGCTGGTCGACTTCGACAACGACAACGACCTCGACGCGCTGATCTCGACGCGCGGCTTCGGGAAGGCGCTGGTCTTCCAGAACGACGGCAGCGGCAACTTCAGCAACTACCCGGTGCCGGCGCTGCAGCCGATGACCGGGAAGAACGTCAACGTCGCGTTCGCGCCGATCGACCTCAACGACGACGAGTTCCCGGACGTGATCACGCTGCAGGACGGCGCCGGCGGCGGCGGCTGCGTCG
Source organism: uncultured Nannocystis sp. (assembly GCA_964567335.1). Classification (GTDB taxonomy): domain Bacteria; phylum Myxococcota_A; class Polyangia; order Nannocystales; family Nannocystaceae; genus Nannocystis. The sequence goes on from CAZMML010000146.1 coordinate 4,101, forward strand.
AGATCGACGGCGACCAGTACTGCGCCAAGCGCAACAGCGTGCTGATCAACGACAAGGTGGGTCAGTTCGCCGACAACCCCGGCGCCTACTGGGACGTCGCGTTCAACCCGCCGAAGCTCGACTTCGACGCGGCCTCGCTGGACTTCAACAACGACGGCAAGCCCGACTTCGTGGTCACCGGCCTGCGCCTCGGCGGCAACGACAACAACTCGCGCCTGATGCTCAACGACGGCGCGAAGATCGCGACCGCGCCGGCGCCGAACGACGCGGCCTTCCCGGTCGTGCCCGAGCTCGGCAAGAGCTTCGGCCTCGCGTTCGCCGACTTCAACAACGACCGCCGCGTCGACGCGGCCGTCGCGGTCCGCGACGGCCTCACCGACAACCAGATCCTCCTCGGCGGCGCCGATGACGCGACCGGCGTCCCGCTCGACACGACGGCGCCGCGCCTCGGGCCGCACGAGGTGCTCAAGGCGCCGCTCTTCTTCGGCAAGGAGGCGGCGATGCGGGGGCGCGGCCACGACTACAAGACGCCGACGCAGTGGCACGACTACCTGTTCGACCCGATGCTCGGGACCTACAACCTCACCGAGGGCGCGATCTGGGAGCACAACCGCCGCGTCCCCTACATGGAGTTCGCGCTCAGCCTCGCCAACGCCGACGACATCAAGACGCTCCCCGACGACGACCCGAGCAAGTACATCTCGCCGAGCATCTGGCTCGGCGAGGCGCTGTGGCGCGTGGCCTTCAAGGTGCCCTACAACGGCAAGAAGATGGACACGCTGACCTGGCAGTTCTGCGCCATCGACGCCGCCGGCAACAAGAGCTGCCTCGGGCCCTTCCAGGTCGAGGTCACGGTCGACCCGACGGACTGCGGCAACGGCATGGTCGAACCCTGGGAGACCTGCGACGACCCCGGTGACCCGAACTGCGTCGAGTGCGAGAACACCTGCGGCAACGGCGTCTGCGACCCCAACGAGGACTCGCAGACCTGCCCGGAGGACTGCGGACCCTGCGACCACGACGGGGTGTGCGAGCCGCCCGAGGACCACATGAACTGCCCCGACGATTGTCCCTGCGACAACGACGGGATGTGCGAGCCGCCCGAGAACGAGATGAACTGCCCGAACGACTGCTCGGGCGGCACCGCGTCGGACACCGACGGCTGCGGCAACGGCGTCTGCGACAACGGCGAGACGGAGGAGACCTGCCCCGAGGACTGCCCGCCGGACCCGACGGTGGGCCCCGTCTGCGGCGACGACGTCTGCGAGGCGCCGGCGGAGAACCCGCAGAACTGCCCCGAGGACTGCCACTGCGGCAACGACATCTGCGAGGCCAACCTCGGCGAGGACGAGATGACCTGCCCCGCGGACTGCGGCGGCGACAGCGCGACGGACACCGCATGCCCGGACAGCGGCGGCGCCGGCGAGTGCCAGCTCGACGACGATCACCCGTGCAACTGCAAGACGCAGCCGGGCGACACCCGCGGCCTGTGGGCGTCGCTCCTGCTGCTCGGCGCCTTCGGCGTGCGCCGCCGGCGACGCGCCTGAGAGACACGCGCGCGGCGCGGCGCCCGGGGGGGCCGCGTCGCGCTCCGCTTCACCCGCTTTCAACCCCCTCGGAGCACCCTCTTGACCAAGGATCCTAGAGACATGACCCGCAACAACCAACGCTCCAAGTTCGGGCCTCGCGCCCTCAAGACCGTCACCGCGGTGTCGACCGCGCTCCTCCCGGCGCTCGCCAGCGCGTCGCCGTGGGAGCTCAACCCGATGATCACCCTGCCGGACAACGGCACGACCTCGCAGAAGGTCGAGCTGGTCGACATCAACGCGGACGGCTTCGTCGACATCGTGTTCGCCAACAGCACGGGCAACGAGACCGGCAACCAGCAGGACGCGCAGCTCAACCAGATCTTCATCAACGACAACGGCACCGCCTTCAACGAGCTCGTCGGGGTCTTCGAGGCGGCCGACAACGCCTACGTGATCAAGGCCGGCGACCTCGACAACGACGGCGACGCCGACCTGCTCGTCGGCGTCAACTTCGCCGGGGCCAGCTACGTCCTCCTCAACGACGGCGGGACCTTCACCAAGATGGACGTCCTGAACGGCCTCAAGTTCAGCGTCGGCGACCTCGAGCTCGGCGACGTCGACCAGGACGGCAACCTCGACGCGCTGGTCGCCGACTGGGGCATGAGCCAGCCCTACGGCGACCCCGACGACCTCGGCGGCCCGGTCCGCCTCTGGCTCGGCGACGGCACCGGCGCCTTCACCGACGGCAGCGCGATGCTGCCGATGGGGATGGAGAACCTCGCCTCGTGGTCCTTCGACCTCGAGCTGGTCGACTTCGACAACGACCTCGACCTCGACGCCTTCATCTCGACGCGCGGCTTCGGCAAGGCGCTCGTCTTCCAGAACGACGGCGGGACCTTCACCAACTACCCGGTGCCGGCGCTGCAGCCGATGACCGGGAAGAACGTCAACGTCGCCTTCGCGGGGATGGACCTCAACAACGACGAGTTCATGGACGTGATCACGCTGCAGGACGGCGCCGGCCAGGGCGCGTGCGTGATGATCGACGGCGACCAGTACTGCGCCAAGCGCAACAGCGTGCTGATCAACGACACGATGGGGGGGTTCACCGACAACCCCGGCGCGTACTGGGACATCGCGGTGAACCCGCCGAAGCTCGACTTCGACGTGGCCACCCTGGACTTCAACAACGACGGCTTCGCGGACTTCGTCGCCACCGGCCTCCGGCTCGGCGGCGTCGACAACAACTCCCGCCTGCTGATCAACAACGGCACCAAGATCAGCGCCCTGCCGGCGCCGAACGACGCGGCCTTCCCGATCGTCCCTGAGCTCGGCAAGAGCTTCGGCATCGCCTTCGCCGACTTCAACCGCGACGAGCGCGAGGACGTCGCGGTGGCCATGCGCGACGGCGCGACCCCGAACTTCGTCCTCTTCGGCAAGTCCGACATGGACGGCGTCCCGCTCGACGTCTCCGCCCCGCACCTCGGCCCCCACGAGGTGCTCAAGGCGCCGCTCTTCTTCGGCAAGGAGGCGGCGATGCGGGGGCGCGGCCACGACTACAAGACGCCGGTCCAGTGGCACGACTGGCTCTACGACGACAAGCTCGGCACCTACAACCTCACCGAGGGCTCGATCTCGGCGCACAACCGCCGCGTCCCCTACATGGAGTTCGCGCTCAGCCTCGCCGCGCCCGAGGACCTGCTCGCGCTCTCCGACGACGACCCGGCCAAGTACATCTCGCCGAGCGTGTGGTACGGCGAGGGCCTGTGGCGCGTCGCCTTCAAGGTGCCCTACAACGGCAAGAAGGTCGACACGCTAACCTGGCAGTTCTGCGCCATCGACGCCGCCGGCAACAAGACCTGCCTCGGGCCCTTCCAGGTCGAGATCACCATCGACCCGACCGACTGCGGCAACGGCATGGTCGAGCCCTGGGAGACCTGCGACGACCCGAACGACCCGCTCTGCGTGATGTGCGAGAACACCTGCGGCAACGGGATGTGCGACCCCAACGAG
>CAZMML010000147.1:0-4922 GCA_964567335.1 uncultured Nannocystis sp.
GGGGACGCTCGCGGCTTGGGCGGAGAGATCCGAGCAACCTGCGAGCAGTCTGTTTCAAGGACCGCTCGCCGACGCCCGCCCCGCGCACGCGCACGCCCGGGCGCCGGAGCGCGGGCGCGGTCCAGCGCCGCGCGGGCGCGCGGCGCGGGCGCGGACGCGACGACTGTCGAGCCGCGAGCGGCGCTGCTATGGTGGGGTCAGCGGTCTCCCGGCCGGTCGGGGACGCGAGGGCCGATGAGTACGCAGGGGAACGGGAGGGTTGGCAACCGCGGGCTGCTGGCGCGCCTGTCGAGCGGCGGGCAGCGCCTCGGCGAGCTCGAGTCGATCGTCGCGCACCTCCAGGAGCTCCTGAACACCCGCATCGGCGAGTCGCTCTCGGCGCCCGACTTCGGGATCGTCGACTTCGCCGACGTCGTCCACAACTTCCCCGAGGCGACGCAGGTGCTGCAGCAGAGCATCCGGGCGACGATCCTCAAGTACGAGCCGCGCCTGCGCAACGTCTCCGTGCACCCGGCCCCGAGCAGCGACTCGCTCATGGTGGCCTTCGAGATCTCGGCGCGGCTCGCTAGCGGGCAGCAGCGCGGCGTGTTCCGCGTGCGGACCGAGCTGACGCCGAGCGGTCAGATGGTGGTGTCGGGGCGGTAGGCGATGGGCTTCGCGGACTACTACAAGAGCGAGCTCGCCTTCGTGACCGAGATGGCCCGCGCCTTCGCGGAGGCCAACCCCGCCGCCGCCGGGATGCTCAAGGAGCGGGGCAGCGACCCGGACGTCGAGCGCCTGATCGAGGCCTTCGCCTTCCAGGCCGCGGGGATCCGGGCGCGCACCGACGCGGTCGCCCCGAGCATCGTCCACGGGCTCGCCGAGCTGCTGCTGCCGCACTACCTGCGGCCGCTCCCGGCGACGACGATCGTCGAGCTGCAGCCGAACCTCCGCGCGCTCCGCAGCCGCTACAAGGTCGCCAGGGGGCGCGCGCTGCTCGCCAGGGCCGTCGAAGGCACGGCCTGTAAGTTCCGCACCTGCTGGGACGTCGACCTCGCCCCCTTCGAGCTCGTCGACGCCTCCGTCGACGACTCCGTCGCGGCCCGGCCGGCGCTCCGGCTCTCCCTGCGCGTCTCGGAGACCGGCAAGGGCGCGCTGGCCGAGTGCGACCGCCTCCGCGTCTATGTCCACCACCGCGAGCTCTCGCTGCCCGCGACCCTGATGCTGTGGCTCAGCCGGCACTGCGTCGGCGGCAGCGTCCGCGCCGGCGAGGGCGAGTGGGTCGCGCTGCCGCCCCGGCCCGTCGAGCCCTTCGGCCTCACCACGGGCGCCGCCGTGTTCCCCTGGCCCGACACCGCGCCGGCCGGCTACCGCGCCCTCCTCGAGTACTTCACGCTGCCGGAGAAGTTCCACTTCTTCGACCTCCTCGGGCTCGACCGCCTGCGGCCCAGCGGCGGCGACGTGCAGGTGCGGCTGGAATTCGAGCGGCCCCCGCCGCTGCCCGCGGCGGTCGGCAAGGACTCGCTGCGGCTCTTCTGCACCCCCGCGATCAACCTCTTCGAGGCCGCGGCCGAGCCGGTGATCTACACGCCCCTCGAGCGCGAGCACCTCCTCCGGGCCGACGGCGTGAGCCCGCGTCACATGGAGGTGTACGAGGTCCGCGCGGTGACCGGCGTCGGGCGGGTGACCAGCGTGCGCCGCAGCTTCCTGCCCTTCTATCGCTTCTCGCACGTCGGCGCGGGGCGCGGCGCCCCCTTCTACGCGCTGCGCCGGGCGCAGGCGATCGACGACGGCGTCGACACCTACATCACGCTCGACGAGGCGGCCGGCGCGCCCGCGCCGACCCAGGAGGAGTCGGTCTCGGTCGAGCTCTTGTGCACCAACCGCGGCCTCGCGCGCGAGCTGCAGCCGGACCAGGTCAGCGAGACGACCCCCGGCGCGATGTTCCGCGGCTACACCAACATCACCCGGGTGACCGCGCCGGTGCGCGTGCCGCTCGGCTCCGAGGCGCTGTGGCGCCTCCTCTCGCACCTCGCGATCGGCCAGCGCGGGCTCGCCGACGTCGAGGCGCTGCGCGCGCTGCTCGGCCTCTACAACCTGCAGGGCCTCGCCGACGCCCAGGTCGGCCGCAGTAACGAGCGCCAGATCGAGGCCGTCCGCAAGATGAGCCGCGAGACCGTCACCCGCCTCATCTACGGCGTCCCGGTCCGCGGCGTCCGCACCCGCGTCGAGCTCGACGAGGCCGGCTTCCCCGGGATCGGCGGCGCCTTCGTCTTCAGCGCCGCGCTCGACCAGCTCTTCGGCTCGCTCGTCAGCCTCAACGCCGCCAGCGAGATCGCCGTCACCCTCACCCCCTCGCGGACGGAGTACCCGTGGCCACTGCGACACGGGACGTGAAGGAGGACGTCGCGTCGTGGGCCGCCCGCCTGGCCGAGGCGCCAGGCGAGGTCGACTTCTTCACCGCGCTCGACCTCCTCGCCCGCTTCACCGGCGGCGCGCCGCTCGGCGCCGACGGCCGCTTCCAGGACGAGCGCGTGCGCCTCGGCCACCGCCCCGACCTCGGCTTCGCCCCGGCCGAGCTCGCCGCCGTCGCGCTCGAGCACGCGCCCCAGGGCCCGCGCGCCGAGGTCAGCTCGAGCTTCTTCGGGCTCACCGGCGCCGTCACGCCGCTGCCGCTGCACTTCGCCGAGGAGGCGGACCGCGACGACGCCCACGGCGAGGCCGTCCGCGGGGTCCTCGGGCTCTTCCACCACCGCCTGCTGAGCCTGCTCTACCGCTCCTCGCGCGAGCTCGACTACCCGAGCAACTTCCGCGCCGACGCCCGCGACCCCTGGTCGCGCCGGGTGCTCGCGCTGCTCGGCGCGCCCGAGCGGCCGCGCACCCTCTCGCCCGCGCAGATGCTCCGGCTCGCGCCCGTGCTCGCCACCGGCGTCCGCTCGCCGCAGATGCTCGAGGCGGCGCTGCGGATCTCCCTCGAGGACTGCCTCGGCGACGCCAGGGTCCGCTGCGACCCCTTCACCGGCGAGTGGATGCCGATCGACGCCGCCGAGTGGTCCCTCCTCGGCGCCGAGACCGCGACCGTCGGCGTCAGCGCGGTGCTCGGCACCAGCGTCCTCCACCGCTCCGGCGCCGCGCGGATCACGATCGGCCCGCTGGGCGGCGACAACTACAAGCAGTTCACCGCCGGCGGCCAGGCCCACGGCCGCGTCCTCGACCTCCTCGACGTCTTCCTCGACCAGCCGCTGCACCTCGAGATGGTCCTCGAGATCCAGGACATGAGCTACCCGCCGGCCCTGCTCGGCGAGCGCCGCCTCGGCGAAGACCTCTGGCTCGCCCGCAGCCGCACCTCCGGGCTGACCACGCGGATCGCCGTGCCGCTCGCCGGGAAGGGGGCGCCGCGGTGAGCGCGAGCCTCGTCGTCACGGTGGTCGACCACGAGAGCCACCGCTCCAAGCGCCACGAGTTCCGCCGCTCGCCCGTGCGGATCGGCCGCGACCCCGGCAACGAGCTGGCGCTGCCCTACAAGTTCGTCTCCTCGTGGCACGCCGTCGCCAAGTTCGACGCCCGCGGCGCGCGGGTCGAGGACCTCGGCGGCGCCAACGGCCTCACCGTCGCCGGCCAGCGCGTCCCCTCCGGCGGCCGCGTCGAGATCCGCGGCCGCGTCGTCGTCACGATCGGCACGATCGAGCTGATCTTGGAGCACAAGGTCAGCGAGGTCGACGAGGCCGAGGAGCCGCGGACGACCCGGCCGCGCGCCGCCGGCGGCCGCGCCCCCAGCCCCGCGCCCACCCCGCCCGAGGCGCTGCACGAGCGCGACCACCGATCCGCCCAGGGCGCGATCGGCGACGAGCCGCCCGAGATCCTCGAGTCGGGCACGCAGGCGATGAACCTCTCGCGCCTCCACGCCGCGGTGCTGCGCCTGCGCCCGCTCTACACCCGCCTCGAGCAGGCGCACCGCGCCTGGGAGGCGGCCTTCGCCGAGGCGCTCGCCGAGCTCGAGGGCGGCCGCGACCGCGGCGAGGCGACGCTGCTGCGCCGCGAGTTCCCGCCGCTCGCCCTCGGCTCCAGCGAGGGCCCCGCCGCGCTCGACGGCGGCGGCGCCGAGTTCTACGCCCAGGCCGAGCTCGGCGCCGTCGGTCAGGCCGCCGAGCAGCTCCTCCCGGGGCTGCGCGCCCCGGGCAACATCGAGGAGACCCGCCGCTTCCTCGAGCGCTGCGCCGACGCCCTGCGCGGCTTCTCCGGCGCCGCGGTCGCGCTTCAGGAGCTGCTGCACCGCCAGGGCGGCGAGGTCGGCGTGCGGATCGAGGGCGACGACAACCCCCTCCTCGTCGCCGAGTCGGACGAGGACGTGCTGCGCTACCTCCTCGACTGGCGGGTCCGCCGCGAGGAGCGCGGCCACCAGCTCGCCCAGGTCTTCGCGGCCGCGACCGCCCACCTGCGCGGCGCGCTGCTCGGGGCGATCGGCGGCGGCCGGCGCGTCGGCGAGGAGCTCTCCCCGCGGAGCATCGAGCGCAGCGTCGCCGCCGCGTGGCCGACCCGCGCGGGGGCGCTGTGGCGCCGCTTCGAGGAGCGCCACGAGGCGATCTTCGGCGACGGCGACGAGGGCCTCGCGCGGGTCTTCCGGGCCGCGGTCGGCAAGGCGATCCGGGACGAGCTCACGCGCGCGGGGGTCCGCGTCGAGGCGCCCCAGGACGAGGATCAGGACGAGGAGGAGCGCGATGCTTAGGTCGACGTGGGCGCCGCTCATGCTGGCGCTGCTGGCGGGCTGCAAGCCGAAGGTCCGCGACCTTCCGATCTGCCCGGAGATGGTCGCGGCGGGCCGCGCGACCGAGGCGGAGTCGCAGACGCTGCCGATCGACGTGTGGTTCTCGGTGCTGATCCGGAGCTTCGATCGCACCGCGATGGAGGCGCCCGAGGACGCGCGCGAGTGCAGCGGGCGACCG
>CAZMML010000147.1:4932-7589 GCA_964567335.1 uncultured Nannocystis sp.
GAGGTCACCTGGCCGCCCGCGCTGCAGGAGGACCCCCGCGCCGCCGCGCGCAAGCTCGACCGGCGCCGCCTCGGCGAGGCCGACATCAGCTTCTCGCAGAGCGGCGAGGGCACGATGCTCGTGTGGGCCCGGATCGTCGACCTCGGCAACGGCGACGCCGTCGGGCCGGTCGCGCTGATCCGCTGGGTCCCGCGCGGCCTCGAGGTCCGCGGGATCGGCAGCGTCCAGGCGCCCGCGCAGCGGGTCCGCATGCGCCTCGAGCCGCTCGGCGAGGACGCCCAGGTGCTCGTGCTCGAGAGCGAGACCTGCCCCGCCGAGGGCCAGCCCGGCCAGTGCGTGCGCGAGGCGCAGCTCCTCCCCCTCGTCGAGCAGCGCTTCATCAGCGCCCCCCTCGTCGAGGAGGGCGTCGACACCGGGCCGGCCCGCTTCCAGCTCACCGACTCCTTCGAGGAGCCGCTCAAGGACGGCTGGACCCGCCGCTACGAGCTCCAGCGCAAGCTCGACTTCGAGGACGGCGCCGCCTTCCTGCACGAGAACATCCGCACCAAGGACTGCGACCCCAAGTCGCCCGCGACCCCCTGCGAGGAGAACATCGCCGCGAGCGAGAAGCGCCCGCTCCGCTTCGCCGAGGGCGCCTTCTCGACCGGCAAGAGCCCGTGGAAGCAGGTCGCGGCGCGGCGCCCGCGGCCCTGACGCTCACGCGCGCCGGGCCGCGCGCCCGACCATGAAGGCGTCGGCGGCGAAGGCCGTGTTCATCACGAACACGCTCGCGAACATCGGCCAGTAGTAGGCCGGCGCGGCGGTCTGGATCGACAGCTCGACGTAGGTCAGGCCGATCACGCCGACCAGCCAGGCCAGGGCGAGCGGCACCTTGTGACCGAGCACGAGGTAACCAGCGCCGGGGAAGAAGAAGTTGAGCACCGTGGCGATCCAAACGCGCGTCATGACTGCAGCTCCTCCGCGACACCATGGCCGCGACGCCCCGCGCCGCGTAGCTCCGCGCGTCCCGAGGATCCGACCGGACGTCCCGCCGCGCGCGGCGACCTCGGGACGATCGATCGAAAACTCGGGACGCCCGGCGATGGCCCGCCGCGACCCCGCTCGCTAGCTTGACGCGTCCCTTCGACGGAGTCGCTCGACATGCGCGCACCTATCGCCCCCTTCCTCTCGCTCGTGCTCCTCTCTGGCCCGCTCGCCTGCGGCGACAACGGCGGCGGCTCGACCGGCTCGACCAGCTCGGCCGGCTCGACCGGCTCGACCGGCGGGCCGGGCTCCGGATCGAGCTCCGGCGAGCCCACCACCTCGACCAGCGGGACGGACGGGAGCTCGACCTCGGACGCCCCCACGACCTCCTCGTCGTCGACCGAGTCGAGCGGCTCCACCACCGGCAGCCCCGCCGAGCCCGAGACCGCCGTCGTGGTCCTCGGCGACCTCGTCGGCGACGACCCCGCCGCGGTCAAGCCGAACCACGACGCCCTCGCCATGGCCGGCGAGGCCGCCGCCAAGGCCGCCGGCGACATCGCCCACGACGTGCTCCTCGGCACCGCGCTCGTCGGCACGATGGAGGGCCAGTTCCTCGCCATCGACCGCTGGTCCGCCGACGACAACCTCGACGCCTTCTACGCCGACCCCAACTTCCAGATGGCCTTCGGCATGCTCTTCGACGCCCCGCCGAGCGTCGCCCAGTACGTCCACCAGGAGGCGTGGGCGCAGTGGGGCGACATGGACATCGCCGACGGCGTCGAGCCGCACCACTTCGTGCTCGTCCGCGGCCGCCTCAAGTCCGCCGACCTCGCGGCGATGCAGACGATCCACGACCAGCTCGCGCTCGGCGCCAAGGACGCCGCGGAGGCGCTCGGCGACATCGCCCACGTCGTCTACCTCGGCCGTCAGGACCCCCAGGAGTTCCTCGCGATCGACATCTGGGGCGCCGCCGACAACATCGAGACCCTCTACACCGACCCCAACTTCGCCATGGGCTTCAGCCAGCTCTTCGAGGCCCAGGCCACCCTCGGCGTCTACGCCTCGACCGACTGGCACCAGTGGTAAGGAGCGAGCCATGACCTCCCTCGGACCCCACCTCAAGATCACCGCCGCGCTGACCCACCGCGAGCGGCTCCGCGAGATCCTCACCGGCGCCCTCGGCCTCCCGCTCGTCCACCGCGGCGACGCGATCGAGGTCTTCGGCCTCGGCGCCGGCAGCGTCGCCTTCGTCTACGTCGACCCGGCCGACGCGCTCTCGGAGGCCGACGCGCGCAAGGGCGCGTGGATCGAGCTGGTCGTCGACGACCCGCGCGCGACCCGCGAGGCCCTGGCCGCCCGCGGCCTCGAGGCCTTCGCCTACCACGACGCCGCGCACAGCTACTTCACGCTCCCGGGCGGGCAGGTGCTCCGCCTCGCGCCCGCGTGAGCGGACCTTTCGCCTACCCTCGAGGTGTCGCCATGGACTCGCTCTCGACGATCCTCCGCTCGATCCGCCTCCGCGGCTCGGTCCTCTCGCTCGCCGACCTCGGCGCCCCCTGGGGCGTCTCGACCCGCGGGGCCGAGCGGGCGGCGATCTTCCACGCGATCCTCGAGGGCGGCGGCGAGCTCCGCCGCGCCGGCCAGGTGATCCCGGTCGAGCGCGGCGACGTCGTCGTCCTCACCCACGGCGACCC
>CAZMML010000148.1:0-4032 GCA_964567335.1 uncultured Nannocystis sp.
AGCGACGCGGGAGAGCACTGGATTGCTGCCAATGGTGGTGTGCTAAATGGACATATTGTTTACGATATCGAAATAGACCCCGCCAACCCCAACACCTTGTACGTTGTGACCAGGCTGAAAAGCAACCTGGTGGGTTACCTGTATCGAAGTGTCAACGGCGGTGCGAGCTGGACGCTGCTCTTGAGCGGCGAGAGCTGGGTGAGGTCCGCCTCGACGTCGCCCTTACCCTTGGACTCGAGCGCCTCGAGCATGACGCTGGTGCCGGGGGGCAGGCCAGGGGCGTTCATCGGCTGCGGCGCGGCGCTCTGGATCAGGCTGTTGGCGAGGGTGATCGTGGTGCCCTCGCGCTTCACGAGCTCCCAGGTGGCGACCTGATCGAGCCTCATCCCCTGCTGCTCGAGGTGCTGGGTGACGGTCCAGCGCGCGCCGACACCGACCGGCTCCTCGGGGAAGGGGACGGCGAGCTGGTTGATCTGCCGCTGCATGCCGTCGATCGTCTGCTGGATCTGCGGGTTGATGTCCGGCGGCATGTTGAACTGCGCTGACTTCCCGATCCCGCGCGGGGTGATGACCTGCGAGCCGGAGATCTTGCTCATGCTCTGCAGCATGGTCTTCATGGCGTCGACCACGACGGGCATCGCGGTGGGGTCCGGCAGGACCTCGATCGACTCGAGCACGAAGTCCGTCCGGATGTCACCTTCGGGGGTGATCTCCTTGACGTTGAGGTTCATCGTCATCTGCATCGGCGGGATCGAGGTCGGGGGCGCCTTCTGCGGGCCGATCTCCATCGCCATCCCCATCTTCATGGTCATCACCATGGTCTGGGTCTGCCCGGGCTTGAGCGCGAGGCGGAGCGGCTCGCGGGGCTCCGCTCCGGCCTCGAGGACCTTGATGTCGGGGCCGGGCAGTTCGACCGCGGGGGGCGGCGGCGGCGGCGTGATGACGGGGGGCGGCGGCGTCGGCGTCGCGATCTTGGGGGCCTCCTGGGGCGGGGCCTTCTGCTCGATCTTGGGCGCCACCTTCGGCGGCGGCGGGTTGGTCGGCTGGCAGGCCAGGGCGAGGAGCGCGAGCGCGGCGAGGCTGGAGCGGCGAAGCATGCGGACCGCACACTAACACGGGCGCGGGGCGCGGAGCCAAAGACGGGCCGTGGGTCGGCCAGGGCCCGCCGCTCTTGGGGTAGGGTATCCGCCATGTCCACGGAGCTCCGCGGCGCTCGCGTCGCCCTGATCGGCGGCCACCTGGCCTACAAGCCCCACGTCTTCGACGCTGCGGCGCGCCTCGGGGTGGACCTGGTCCTCTGCGTCGACGTCGACAACCAGCAGGGGGCGCCGCGCCCACCCGACCTGCTCTGGGACGCGGCCGGCGACGAGGCGGCCTTCGTGCGCGCGGCGGAGGAGCTCGCGGCGGCGCTGGCGGGCCGCGGGATCGACGGGGTGGTGACCTTCTGGGACTACTGCCTGCCGGTCGCGGCGGTCCTGGCCGAGCGCCTCGGCGTGGCGAGGGTGCCCGCGGCGGCGCTGTGGACCGGCAAGAGCAAGCTGCTGACCTATCAGGCGCTGCAGGCCCGAGGGAACCCCTTCCCGCCGCGCGTCGTCGAGCTCGGGGAAGGGGTCGAGCGGGCGGCCGCGGCCGCCCGCACGGGCTTGCCGGCGGTGCTGCGCCTCAGCCACGGCGCCAGCGCGATCGGGACCCGGCTGGTGCGAGACGTGGCCGAGCTGGAGCGCGAGCTCGTGCGCCTGCGCGCGCTCCTGCGGGACCCGGCCTACGCGGCGGTCGCCTCGCTGCCAAACAAGCTGCTCCTGGTCGAGTACCTCGCCGGCAGCGAGCACGACGTCGACGTGGTGATCGAGCGCGGTCGCCCGGTCTTCGCCTTCGTCACCGACAACGGACCGACCGACGAGCCCTACTTCCGCGAGACCTCGCACCTCTTCCCGAGCGGCCGCTCGCCGGCGGTCCGGGCGGCGCTGTGCGAGGCGGCGGTCGCGTGCCTGCGTGACCTCGACCTGACGAGCGGGGTCTACAACGTCGAGCTGCGCCAGACGGCGGGAGGGCCGCGCCTGCTCGAGATCAACGGGCGCACCGGCGGCTTCTACATCGTCGAGCTGACGCGCCGGATCTGGGGCTACGACCTGGTGGAGGCGGCGCTGGCGATCGCGTGCGGGAGGCCGCCGCCCGCCGCCCCGGCGGCGCACGCGGGCCACGTCGCGGGCTTCATGCGCTACCCCTCGGACCCCTTCGACGAGGCGGCGCTGCCAGCCGACGCGATCTTCTGCTCCTTCGGCCACGAGGACCCGGCCGAGTACGAGGCGCCGCTGGGCTCGTACAGCTTCCCGGCGGAGGCGCCGGCGGCCGCGCTCGCGCAGGCGCGGGCCGCCGCGCGGCCGCTCTACGGACCGGTCCGGGGGGCGCTCCTCGAGGGCTACGTCGACGCGCTGGCGCGCGCGCTCGAGTGAGACGTCAGGGGCCGCCGCAGCGGGCGAAGGCGCCGTCCTTCCGCTGACAGGCCTGGGCGGCGGGCGCGCCGGGCGGGCAGGCGTCGCAGCAGTACACCGCCTCGGTGCCGGTGCGGCAGCCCTCGGGCGTGCAGGCCTGGCCCGCGGGACAGTCGCAGGCGGACGCGCACGCGGGGGGCACAGGGCGCGCAGGGGTCTCCTCGCAGGCGAGGAGCAGGGAGGCGGCGAGGAGGGGGACGGCGCGCGACACGGCGAGGGCCAGGATTGGGGGCCAGGATTGGGGGCCAGGATTGGGGGCCAGGATTGGGGGCCAGGATCGCCGGGCCCCAGCGGCGCCGCAAGGGCCTCAGGTCCCGCCGACCGGCAGGCGCCGGGCGCCCGCGACGACGGCGGCGCGGACGCGGGCCAGCGCGGCCTTGACCTGGGCCTCGCCGCGCAGGCGCTCGAGCGGCTGCGGCAGGCGCCAGGTCCAGTTGTGCTCGCCGACCGTGGAGGGCTTGTTGATCCGGTCGCGCAGGCCGAGCAGGTCCTGGGCGAGCAGGAGGACGAGATCGCTGCCGGCGCCGCAGAGGACGCGCAGGAGGGCGCCGTGGGCCTCGGGGGTGAAGCTCGGGCCGAGCTTTTCGGCCATGTCTGCAAGGCCAGGTACTTTGAGGAAGGCGGTCCGCTCGTCGGGCGAGAGCTCCTCCCACCAGGCCGCCAGCGGGGCGGTGTCGTGGGTGTCGTAGCAGGCGACGGAGAGCGCGGGGAAGCCGGCGGGGTCGCGGAAGGCGACGCCGTCCTTCTCCCAGATCAGGACCTTGTAGCCGGGGGCGCCGAGGCGGGTCAGGGCGGGGCCGACGTAGGGGGGGATCGAGCCGAGGTCCTCGGCGATCAGGCGGGCGCCGCGCTCGGCGGCGCTCTCGATCATCGCCCCGACGACGCGCTCGCCGTGCTTGAGCTGATCGGCCTCGGCCTCGGGGTCGAAGGTGCCGGGGACGAGCTTGTTCTTGTCGTCGCGGCGGCGCTCGTAGGGCCGCATGTAGGTGCGGAAGAAGCCGACGAGGTGGTCGATCCGGAAGCGATCGTAGAGCGTGCCGCTGTAGGCGGCCCGGCGCCGCAGCCAGGCGAAGTCCCCCTCGGCCATGATCCGCCAGTGGTAGGGCGGGAGGCCCCAGTCCTGGCCCTCGGCGTCGAACTGATCGGCGGGCACGCCGACCGACATGTCCATGCGGAACTCGCGGCGGTTGGCCCACACGTCGGCGCTGTCGCGGTCGACCATGAAGGGCAGGTCGCCCATGACCTCGACGCCGAGGCGGGCGAGCTCGGTCCGGGCGGCGTTCCACTGGGCGTGGGCCAGCCACTGGACGTACTCGTAGTAGAGGATCGCCTCGGCGTGCTTGACCGCCACGGCGCGCAGGGCGGCCGGGTCGCGCTCGCGGAGCGGACCGGGCCACTCCCACCAGGCGGCGCCGCCGCGGGCGTCCTTGATCGCGCGGAAGACGGCGTAGTCGTGCAGCCAGGCGCGCTGGGCGGAGCAGACGTCGAGGAACGCGCGGGCCCGCGGGGAGGCCTCGGCGCCGGCGGCGAGCTCGTGCTC
>CAZMML010000148.1:4042-7577 GCA_964567335.1 uncultured Nannocystis sp.
TGGCGCAGGCCGGCGAGGAGGGCGCGCCGCTTGAGGGCGCGGACGACGGCATAGTCGACGGTGGCGCGGCGCTTGGCGGCCTCGAGCTCCGACACGCCCTTGCCCCCGAGGACCTGGCGCGTCGAGAGGTGCTTCAGGTCGGTGACCGGCGCGAGGGAGATGAACATCGGGTCGATGCCGAAGGCCGAGAGCGCGGAGTAGGGCGAGGTGCCGCCGATCGAGAGCTCGGCGAGCGGCAAGAGCTGGATCAGCGAGATCCCGGCGCTGGCGACGAAGGCGGCGAAGGCCGGCAGGTCCCCGATCTCGCCGATCCCCCAGGACTGCTCGCTGCGGAGGGAGAAGAGCGGGACGGTGACGCCCGCGACGCGCGCAGGCTTCGGCAGGGGGTGCGTGGACATGACGGGGCCTGAGTAGCACGCGGGCCCGGGGCGGGTCGACCCGCCCCTCGCGGGGTCGCGTGGGGGGCCGCTCCGGGACCCGTGGGCGGGCAGGTCAGGGGGGCGGGGGAGGCGGCTCGGCCTCGTTGTCAAGGGTCTCCACAGTGTGGCCGGGGTACGCGCAGGCGAGGAACTCGGCGCACGACGCCATCGCGGTGCAGCGTTGGATCTCCTGAAGCCGTCCCTCCGCAGCCTTCTCCGTGCAGGACGTCATGCACTCTTGCAGCAAGGACTCGCGCCATGCGCCCTCCGGCGTGGCCATGTTCTCTGCGGCGGCGGCGCATTGGAGGTTGCGAGTGCACGCGAGGCGGCAGAGCGCCGCGTCGTCGCTCACGCAGGCGCCGCCGTTCCACCGCTCGCCCGCGGCGCAGGGGGTCTGCGCCGGGCGCGGGAGCGCGGTCAGCTCGATGCGGATCAGGGCGCCGCAGCCCTCCGGCGCGCGCGCGTCGGTGGTGGCGGCGACGTCGCAGCGGGCCGGCTCGCCGTCGGCAGAGAGGGTCTCGCGCGCGGCGGTCGACGCGGCGCCGGCGCCGATCTCACCGACGCCGGCGCCGCCGCGGATCTCGCCGGCGCCGCCCGCGAGGAAGGTGAAGGCGCCGATCTGGACGCCGGTGATCAGGTGCGTCGCGCGCTGGCAGTCGCCCTTGAAGGCGCCGCGCGCGGGCTGTTCGGAGGGCGCCTCGAGCATCCCGACCAGCGCGATCTCGACGTCGAGGGAGCCCTGCCGCGCGAGCTTCGCCTCGAGGCGCGCCGCGCCGATCGGGAGCTGCGCGTAGAGCTCGTCGGTATTGCGGATCTTCACGCGATCGTTCTTCCGCGTCAGGCCGAGGTAGCTGTACTGGCCGGGGACCTCGCACTGGCGCAGCACCTCGACCTCGCAGTCCTGCGCGCGCACGGCGACCACCCCGCGGGCGAGCCGGGCCTCGAGCGACGCGCGGTCCGCCGCGGACCACTCGACCACGAGGGGGGCCGACGAGCTGCCGCCGACCGAGCACTTCGAATGCCCGGGGATCTCGAGCTGGGGCGTCCGGGCGAGGCGCTCGGCGGGGCTGCGGTGGCACGCGAGGAGCGCGAGGCAAACGATCGAGAGCCCGAGGCGGAGCGACACGTCCGACGATACCAGCCAGCCCGCGGCGCCGGCGGCTCCCTCCCGCGCCGCCGCCCGCGCACACGCACGGGCGCGGGCGGCCAGGATGCGGGGCCGAGGACCGGGGTCGCGCGGCGCGCTCGAGCCGGAGAGACCGCGCAGACCGGCGCGAACCCAGGGCGCGAGGGACTGCGCAGACCGGCGCGCGTTCCCTCGGGCCGCGGCCTGCAGTAGGGTGTGGCGCCGTGACCCTCCCGATCTGGCCCGGACGCCCCGATCCGCTCGGCGCGAGCGCTGTCGCGGGCGGGGTCAACTTCGCGGTGGCGTCGGAGACGGCGACCCGCGTCGAGCTGTGCCTCTTCCACGCGCCGCATCAGCCGCCGGCGCAGACGCTGGAGCTGCCCGAACGGACAGGCTTCGTCTTCCACGGCTACGTGCCGGGGGCGCGGCCGGGGCAGCTCTACGGGCTGCGCGTGCACGGGCCCTACGCGCCGCACGAGGGGCTGCGCCACAACCCGCGCAAGCTGCTGCTCGACCCCTACGCGCGGGCGGTCGCCTGGAGCGGGGCCGGGGGGGAGCTCTTCGCCGAGGACCCTGACCGCGACGACTTCGACAACGCGACCGGGGCGCCCAAGGGGATGGTCGTCGCGGACGAATTCGACTGGGGCGAGGACCGCCGGCCGGCGACGCCGTGGACACGGACGCTGATCTACGAGCTGCACGTGAAGGGGATCTCGCGCCTGCACCCGGCGGTGCCACCGCAGCAGCGCGGGACCTACGCGGGGCTGGCGTCGCCGCCGATCGTGGAGCACCTGAAGTCGCTCGGGGTGACGGCGGTCGAGCTGCTGCCGATCCACGAGATCTTCGACGAGCCGCCGCTGCGCCGCCGCGGGCTGGTCAACTACTGGGGCTACAGCACGCTCGGCTTCTTCGCGCCGGCGGCCCGTTACGCCGCGGACCCGGCGCCCGGGGGGCAGGTCGCGGAGTTCAAGGCGATGGTCAAGGCGCTGCACGCGGCCGGGATCGAGGTGCTGCTCGACGTCGTCTTCAACCACACCTGCGAGGGGGGCCCGGCCGGGCCGATGCTCTCGCTGCGGGGGATCGACAACCGCGCCTACTACGTGCTGGCGGCGGACCGCAGGCACTACGTCGACCGCAGCGGCTGCGGGAACACGCTGAACCTGAGCCACCCGCGGACGCTGCGGCTGGTGCTCGACAGCCTGCGCTACTGGGCGACGGAGATGCGGGTCGACGGGTTCCGCTTCGACCTCGCGCCGGCGCTCGCGCGCGGGCGCGGGGCGGGGGAGTTCGAGCGCGACGGGGCCTTCCTGGCGGCGATCGGGCAAGATCCGGTGCTCTCGCGGCTGAAGCTGATCGCGGAGCCCTGGGACGTAGGCCCGCGCGGGTACCAGCTCGGGGCCTTCCCGCACCCCTGGGCGGAGTGGAACGGCCGCTACCGCGACGCGGTGCGCCGCTTCTGGCGCGGCGACGCGGGGCTGGTCGGCGAGCTCGGCTACCGGCTGACCGGCTCGTCGGACCTCTTCGCGGGCGGCGACCGCGGGCCCTGGGCGAGCGTCAACTACGTCGCCTGCCACGACGGCTTCACGCTCGCGGATCTGACGGCGTACCGCGCGAAGCACAACCTCGCCAACGGGGAGGACAACCGCGACGGCAACGACCACGAGCACTCGTCGAACGGGGGCGCGGAGGGCGACACCGAGGACCCGCGGATCCGGGCGGCGCGGGCGCGGACGGTCCGCAACTTCCTGACGACGCTGGCGGTGTCGCAGGGGGTGCCGATGCTCTGCGCGGGCGACGAGCTCGGGCGGACCCAGCGCGGCAACAACAACGCGTACTGTCAGGACGGGCCGACCTCTTGGCTGTCCTGGGACGCAGGTCCCGAAGGACAGGAGCTCCTGGCCTTCACCCGCCACGTGCTCGGGCTGCGGCGCTACGCGGCGCTCCGCCGCCCGCGCTTCTTCTCCGGCGGGCGCGCGCCGCGCGGGCGCAT
>CAZMML010000149.1:0-3729 GCA_964567335.1 uncultured Nannocystis sp.
CGCCTCGGCGGGATCCCGATCGGCGGCCTCGCTGCCACGGACCTACCCGGGATCGCGGAGCGCGCTGTCGAGGACGCGCTCGGGCGCGAGCTCGTCCTCGCCGCTCCGGGCGTCGAGGTCACGACCACCGCCCGGGCCCTCGGCGCCCTGCCCGCGCCGGAGGACGCGATCGCGGCGGCCCTTCGGGTCGGCCGGAGCGGCGATCTCTTCGCCGACTACAAGGCCCGCGACGAGGCCCTCCGCGGCGAGATCGATCTCTCCGTCGGCTTCCGCTTCCGCGAGGAGGAGGCGCTCGCGCAGCTCGTCGCGCTGGCCCCCGCCGTCGAGCGCCCCAGCCTGCCGACCCGCTTCGACATGGAGGGGCGTCGCGTCCTCCCGGCCCAACGCGGGCACCGGCTCTCCGCCTACGACTCGCTCTCCGCGGTCGCGATCGGCCTCGCCAGCGGCGCCTCGCGGATCGAGCTCGTCACCCAACCGGCGCCCGAGGTCCCCGACCCCTGGGCCGGGCTCGCGGAGGGCCTCGACATCGGCGTCGCCCTCGCGACCTTCGAGACCCCCTACTCCACCGAGCCGAACTACGCCGACCGCGCCTACAACCTCAAGATCGGCGCCGCCCCGCTCGACGGCTACGTGCTCATGCCCGGCGCCACGATGTCCTTCAACGAGGTCGTCGGCGACCGCACCGGCGAGGCCGGCTTCCGCTTCGCCCCGGGGATCGCGGACGGCGAGCTGATCGACACCGTCGGCGGGGGGATCTGCCAGATCAGCAGCACCCTCTACGGCGCCGCCTTCTTCGCCGGCCTCGAGCTCCTCCACAGCCGTCCGCACAGCCGCCCCAGCGCCTACGTCGATATGGGCCTCGACTCGACCGTCGTCTACGGCCACGTCGACATGAAGCTGCGCAACCCCTTCGACTTCCCCGTCGTGCTGCACACGCGGGTCGCCGCAGGCAAGGTCCGCGTCGAGGTCCTCGGCGCCCGCAAGGTCTACGACCAGGTCGCCTTCGAACGCCAGGTGCAGGAGGTCCTGCCCTTCACCACCCTCGTCCGCGACGACGCCAGGCTCGCGCGCGGCAGCGAGACCGTCTCGCAGCGGGGCATGCGCGGCTTCAAGGTCGTGCGCACCCGCAAGCTCTACCGCGACGGCGAGGTCCAGAAGACGGAGTCGTGGGACCTCTTCTACCCCCCGACCACCGAGATCCTGCGCCGCGGGACCAGCCCGCGCGGCGAGCGGCCTGAGGCCAAGAAGCTCCCGCCGCTGCGGGACCCGGCGCGCGAGCTCCGGATCGTCCAGTGATCGCGGGCGCGGGTCCCCTGGCGCGGCCGATTTTTTGGACCCCCTCGGCTTCGGGCGTATGGAAGGGCTCCGCGCCGGAGCCTCGCCCATGCCTGATCTGACCCCCGCACCCAAGGACAAGGTCGACTTCTCCCTCGACAACCGCCAGGTCTTCTTCCTCTTCTTCGGCCTCTCGGTCGTCGGCTGCTTCGTCTTCGCGCTCGGCGTGATGGTCGGGCGCCGCGGCCCGGGAGAGGCGGCTCCGGCCGTCGCGCGCGCGCAGGTCCTCGCCGACCAGGCGCCCGAGCAGCTCGTCGCCGACGCCAGCTACAGCTTCAAGGACGGGCTGCAACACCCCGCCACCGAAGGTGTCCCGGCGACCCGCGATCCCGCCATCGCGCCGCGCGACGAGGACCTGGTCCGCGCCGAACGCGAGGCGGCGCTCGGGAAGCTCCCCGGCAAGGACAAGAAGCCGGGCAAGAAGCTGGCGCCGATCCCCGCCCCCGGCAAGGAGCCGGCGATCGCGTCGGCGCCGAAGATCCTCCCGCCCCTCGCGGGCGCCGGCGAGCCCAAGATCGAGGGCCCGCTCGCGGACCTGCCCGAGCCCCCGCCCGCCGCGATCGTTGAGAAGATCCCCGCCAAGGACAGCGTCAGCGCCGCCGTCAAGGGCGTCGACTCCGTCCCTGCCCTCGCCCCCAAGGGCAAGAAGGGCTTCACCTTGCAGATGAAGGCCTTCGCGCGCCAGGAGGACGCCGACAAGCTCGCCGAGCGGCTGCGTCGCAACGGGCACGAGGTCCGGATCGAGTCGAGCGAGACCGCCGGCCGCATGTGGCACCGCGTCCGGCTCGGCGAGTACCACACCTGGGACGCGGCGGTCGCGGCCAAGCAGGCGTTCGAGAAGCAGGAGCAGGTGATCGCCTACGTGGTCTCGATCTGAGCCGCGCTCACTGCACGAGGTCGTCCGCCGCGCGCGGCACGATCTTCGAGTTGTCAAACGAGTAGAAGAGCGGGCCGGTGATCGACGTGAAGGTCGCACCGGCCATCGGCTTGGGCCAGTCGGCGGCCGCAAAGAAGAGGTCGTCGACGTGGAGCATGTCGTCGACGATCCACTCGCCGAACATGTCCGCCTCGGTCATCACCGTGACGTTCTCGACGCGGATCAGGACGCCCTCCCAGTTCTCCATCTTCGTGCCGGCCGTGGCCACGTCGGCGGCCGGGACGACCGCGGGCGCCGGCACCAGGTCGGTCCCCGTGACCGTCACGTCGCCGGTCTGGCTGGCGGCGAGCTGCGACATCCCGAAGTACTCGGTGTAGAGGCCGTTGATCGTGACGACGTCGCCCGGCTTCGGGGCGATCATGTCGGGGTTCATGCCGACGTAGACGTAGATCCCGGAGTACTCGCCGCCCATCGGGTCCTGGACGAAGAAGCCGTCCTTCTTGAAGGTGAGCGGGGTCGTGACGATGACGTTCTCGACCGTCACGACCGACATCTCGGGCACCATCCCCTGCTGGATGTCGAAGATGGTCACGTCCCCCATCGGGCCGGTGGTCGTCGTGGTCGGGTCGGCGGTGCAGTCGACCCCCACATAGTCGTCGCAATTCCGCGGCGCGAGCTTGAAGTTGTCGAAGCTGTACACGAGCGGCCCCGTCGCCGAGATCACGTCCCCCATCAGCGGCTTGGGCCCGCCCTTGGGAAGGAAGAAGAGGTCATCGATCCGCAGCCCGCCGGTCACCTCGAACTCGCCGAAGCCGAGGTCGGGGTTGGTGACCTGCACGTCCTGCACGGTGACCGGCACCCCCTCCCAGTTCTCCCGCTTCGCGCCGGTGGTCGAGATGTCCGCCGGGTCGACCACCGGCGGCGTGGGCGCGGTGGCGCTCCCCGAGATCGTCAGGTCGGCGGCCGCGCCGACGTTGATCTCGCTGTAGGTCTCGTCGCTCATCGAGCCCATGGCCTTGAACTCGACGTAGTCGCCCGAGACCGTGATCTTGTCGCCCATCTTCGGCACCTTGCCCTGGGCCATCAGCTCCATCGCGGTGTCCGCGTAGATGTAGAGCTGGATCCCCGAGTACTCGCCGCCCATCGGGTCCTGGATGAACACCGTCCCCGCGCCGCTGCCGCTGAAGCTCGTCGGCGACACGACCACGACATCGACCACCCGGACCCGGGTGTTCGGCTCGACCTTCATCTGCTGCAGGTCGTAGATCGTGACATCGCTGGCCGGGCCGCCGCCGGTCGGATCCTCGGTGCCCGCGCTGGTTCCGGTGCCCGTGCCGGTGCCCGTGCCCGACCCGGTCTCGTCGCCCGTCGCCGTGGTCATGTTGGTGAAGCCGCACGCGGCGAGCAGGACGAAGGGAGCGAGGTAGGGTACGCGCATGGTCTGATCCGTAAGGTGATCGGCGAGGGAGATCCCCGCGCACGGTGAGTTACTTGCGGATCTGCGCGCTGTCAAGCGC
>CAZMML010000149.1:3739-7544 GCA_964567335.1 uncultured Nannocystis sp.
AGCGCGGAAGCGCGCACGCACGCGCGCGGCCTAGAGCGACACCCGCGAGACGCGGTCGCGGTGCAGATGTCCGAGGAAGACCACGCCCTCGCGCTCGTGAGCGCTCGTCACCTGGAAGACGACCTCGCCGGTCGGGTCGTGCAGGCTGCGCAGCACCTGGCCGTCCTCGCCGATCTCGATCAGCAGGCCGTAGGGCTCGGGCTTCGGCCACATCGTCCGCGGCAGGTTCGCGACCATCCGCTTGAGGAGGGGGCGGTTCGACAGGAAGTCGCCGGCCGCGTTCCGCACGGTGAACATCGCCACCCAGAAGGTCCCGCGGCCGCTCTGCGAGATCCCATCCGGGAAGCCGGGGAGGCCCTCCGCGAGGACGTCCGAGCTCCCCGCCTTGGGGCCCTTCAGCCAGTAGCGGGTCACGCGGTAGCGGTAGGTCTCGGCCACGGCGACGAAGGACTCATCCTCGCTCAGCGCGACCCCGTTGGCGAAGTAGAGCTCGCCCAGGAGCGTCGTCGTCGCCTTCGTCGCTGGGTCGTACTTGAGGAGGCGCCCGTGCGGCCGCCCCTCGAGCATGTCGAGCAGGTGATCGCCGAAGCCGAAGCGGTCGCTCGCGTCGCTGAAGTAGATCGTCCCGTCGCTGGCGACCGAGACGTCATCGGTGAAGCCGAAGCGCACCCCGTCGGCCGCGTCGGTCAGGGTCGTGACCTGTCCTTCGGGGCTGATCGAGAGCAGCCCCTTGGCGGCGTCGGCGACGATCAGCGCGCCCGAGGGCGCGAAGTCCAGCCCGAGCGGGCGGCCGCCGGTGTTGGCGAGCACCGAGAGCGCCTCGCCTTCGATGCGAACCACCTCGCCCTTGTTGGTGCCGGCGTAGATCCGGCCCTGGGCGTCGGTCTCGACGTCCTCGGGCCCGTCGATCGCCCCGACGGCGATCAGCGAGGCCTTGCGGAGCAGCTCGTTCGGGGCGAGCGGGCCGGTCATCGCCGGCACCAGCGGCGGCTCCCACGCGACCGGGTCGATCGGCGCCGGCGCCAGCGCCAGATAGGCCGCGAAGGCCCCCAGGAGGAGCACCGCGACGAGGACGAGGCGGAGCAGCAGCTTCATGAGCCGACGAGCATACCAACTTCCCCGCGACACAGGCGCGCCGCGGCGGTGCGCCCGCGCCCGCCCTCAGACGCCCGCGAAGAGCCGCGCGCCGAAGCTGTCCGAGAGGCGCGCGTCGTTGAAGATCTTTCGCGCGGCGGCCGACACGTCGTACTCGACGCGCTTGAACTCGAACTTGCCGGTGCCGGTGTCGTAGATCGTGTAGCTCGCGCGGGGATCGTGGTCGCGGGGCTGCCCGACGGAGCCGACCGAGACGACGTAGCGGAACTCGGGGTGGACCTCGAACTCCTTGGTCACGACCTCGTAGGGCCGCTCGCGGCCGACGGCGAAGGCCTTACAGAGGTGCGAGTGGCCGATGAAGGTGATCTGGCCCAGCGAGTCCCAGATCGGGATGCAGGTCGCGGCCTGCTCGACGCTGAAGATGTACTCGAACTCCTCGAGGTCGACCGGCGAGCCGTGGCAGAAGTGGGTCGGCCCGTCGTGCTCGAAGTAGTTGAGCCGGCGGAGCCAGGCCATGTTCTCCGCGGTGAGCTGGCGCGAGTGCCAGTCGAGCGCGTCGCGGGCCGCGTCGTAGTAGTAGCTGTAGTCCATGCGCCCCGCGACCGCGGCGTCGTGGTTGCCGAGGATCGTAAAGCGCGCCGAGCGACGGACCAGGTCGCAGCAGTCGTTCGGCTGCGCGCCGTACCCGACGGTGTCGCCGAGGCAGACGAGCGCGTCGACTCGCTCGCGTTCGAAGGCACGGAAGACCGCCTCGAGCGCGTCGAGGTTGGCATGGACATCGCTGAAGATCCCGTAGCGCATCAGTCGTCCCCGACCTCTACTTCGAGTTCATCGTCGTCCGAGAAGGCGTCGACCTCCGGCGCCGTGATCGCGTCCGACGCGAGTTGAGAGAATAGACGCGCTGCCTCGGCCTCGTCGCCTGCTCCCTCGTCCCGCACGGCCGCCACTATACCAAGCGCCCGCCGGGCCGCCGAGGCCACGACCTGATCGCCGACATCGAGCAAATTTTCGACCGCGACCCGACTCGGCGTTCCGGGGACCTCGCCCTCTGCCTTGGCGAGCGCCGCGAGCGCGCGCCCGAGTCGGATCCCCAGGAGCTCGCGGCGGCCCGCCGGAGCGCCGCGGATCATCGCGCAGAGCGGGCCGACGACCCGCGGACCGAAGTTCCCGAGCGCCTGCGCGGCGTCGATCCAGGCCTCGGTCGCCTCCTCTGAGAGCATCGCCATGAGCGGCTCGACCGCCTTGCGGTCGCCGATGTGCCCAAGGAGGATCGCGGCCGCCTGGCGCACCTGGCGCCTGGGCGAGCGCAACGACGGGATCAGCTCAGGGACGACCCGAGCCCCGAGCTCCGCGAACGCCGGGAGCAGGCCCGTGAGATCGGCCTCGGAGAGCTCAGACCACACACCAAGCACCGCTCGGACGTCAGCTTCGGTCGCCCCCTCGTGGAGGCGGGCGAGCAGGTCCTTGAGGCGCGGTGCGCTCGGCCGCGGCTCCACACTGGCGGGCGCCGCGTCGCGGATCTCCCCCGACGCGACCACCGGCGGCTGCGACGAGCGCCGGCCCGACGACCGTCCGAGCCCGAGCGCCTTCGAGAGCTCGGGCGGCGGCGTGATGTCCTTGTGTTGGCAGAGATCGAGGAGTCCGCGCCAGGCCGCCTCCGCGTGCTCCGGCGGCAGATCTCCGCCGCGTGCGACCGCCGCGGTCCGCGTCGCCACCAGCCGCGCGACGAAGCTCGGCAAGTCGCTGGCCTGGTCCGAGGCGAGCCAGCGGCGCCAGAAGCGGGCGGGCGTCGGCAGGCCGAAGTCGATCGCGGCGGCGAGGATCTCGCTGCGGATCGACTCGTAGGTCTCAATCGGCAGGCCGTCGACCTCGAGCAGGCGCGACAGCGTCTCCTTGCGCGACGCGAGGTCGAGCCGCTCGAGCGCCAACCACGCCGCCGCCGCCGAGCCGCGCGCCGCCGCCGCCGTGTCCTCCGACACCGCGTGGCGCGAGGGCTCGAGGCGCTGCGCCGCGGTGCGGGCGGCGAGCGCCTCGCGCGCGCTGCGGAACGCGTCCTGCGGGTACTCCCCCGCGCGGAGCATCGCCTGCGCGCTCTCGAGGCACATCGCCGCGTTCCGCTGCAGCTCGGGCGCGACGAGCTCGCGGGTGGTGGCCCCGCCCTCCGCGCGCAGGGTCAAGCGGATCCGGAACTGCTGCGCGAGGGACTTGAAGACGTCGGCCGTCTGCGGCTCGCCGACGTCGAGCACCGCGTCGATGACCAGCGGCTCGCTCGCGTCCGCGACGCAGCGGACGCCGACCAGCGGGTAGCCGAGGCCGCGCAGGTGGATCGGCCGCACCGACACCGGTGCCGAGGTCCACAGCCGCGCGGTCGCCTCGCTCACCGTCGCCGCCACCACGACCCCGCCCCCTTCCCGGCTCAGGGTCGCCAGGCAGGTCCGTTGTACGTCCGGCGTGACCTGCAGCTTCGAGCCCGGACGCGCGGCGGGGGGACGCGGCGCGTCGGCCTCGGGGGCGCGGCGGGGGCGCGGAGCGTCGGCCTCGACCGGGCGCGGCGGCGGCGTCGCGCCCGGGCCCCCCGAGATCGCCCGGGCGACCGCGGCCCGCAGCGCGGAGCGCTCCCCGACCTCGCCCTCCTCGGCGGGCCGCGCGGGGGCGATCGCCTGAGCCTGTCCGATTTGACCTGTCCCTTCGGTCGGGGCGCGGACGGGTC
>CAZMML010000150.1:0-2606 GCA_964567335.1 uncultured Nannocystis sp.
TCTGCCACCTCAACCTGCACAAGACCTTCTGCATCCCGCACGGCGGCGGCGGCCCTGGCGTCGGCCCGATCGCCGTCGCCGCCCACCTCGCGCCCTTCCTCCCCGGTCACCCGGTCGTCCCCTGCGGCGGCGCCCACGCGATCGGCCCCGTCTCCGCCGCCCCCTGGGGCAGCGCCAGCATCCTCTCGATCAGCTACGTGTACATCCGGATGATGGGCGGCGCCGGCCTCACGCGCGCCACCCAGGTCGCGATCCTGAACGCCAACTACATGGCCAGGCGCCTCGGCGAGCACTACCCCGTGCTCTACCGCGGCCCGGGCGGCCTCTGCGCCCACGAGTTCATCCTCGACCTCCGCCCGCTCAAGGCCAGCGCCGGCATCGAGACCGACGACGTCGCCAAGCGGCTGATGGACTACGGCTTCCACGCCCCGACCATGTCCTTCCCGGTCGCCGGCACCCTCATGATCGAGCCGACCGAGAGCGAGCCCAAGGCCGAGCTCGACCGCTTCTGCGACGCCATGATCGCGATCCGCGACGAGATCCGGCGGGTCGAGCGCGGCGAGTGGCCCCGCGACAACAACCCGCTCAAGCACGCCCCGCACACCGCCGACGTCGTCACCGCCACCGAGTGGGCCCGCCCCTACCCGCGCGAGCTCGCGGCCTTCCCGGCGGCGTGGGTCCGCGAGGGCAAGTTCTGGCCCTTCGTCGCGCGCATCGACAACGCCTTCGGCGACCGCCACCTGATCTGCACCTGCCCGCCGATGGACAGCTACGCCGCCGCCGACTGAGCCGCGCGCCCTCCCGCGCTTGACGGGCTGCGCGGCCTCTCCTAGCCTGAAGGTTGTCGTGCGGGTGACGCAGACCCTGGCGCTCGGGACATGCCTCGCGCTCGCCTGCCGCAGCGCGGGCGAGGCGACCGACGCCACCACCGGCGCCAGCAGCAGCAGCGGCTCGACCGACGCCTCCACCGGCGACACCACCGGCGAGCCCGCCCTCTGCCCCGCCCCGAAGGACCCCGGCCCCGGGCCGCTGCGGCGGCTCACCGCGACCCAGTACCACAACGCCCTCCGCGACCTCTTCCCGGGCGTGACGATCCCTCCACCGACGATCGCCGAGTCGCCCGCGGTCCACGGCCTCGAGAACAACGCCGAGGTCCAGGCCCCCTCCGCGCTCCTGATCGAGCAGTACCAGCGGGCCGCGCTCGCCGTCACCGCCGCGGCCATGGAGGCTCCGACCTTCCTCCCCTGCCCCGAAGGCGGCGGCGACGATCCGACCGCCTGCGCTCACACCTTCCTCCGCGAATTCGGCCGCCGCGCCTTCCGCCGCCCGCTCCGCGCCGACGAGGAGGACACCTACCTCGGCTTCTTCGACCAGCAGCTCGCCGAGTTCGGCTTCCGCGTCGCCCTCCCGCTCACCCTCCAGGCGCTCCTCCAGGCCCCGCCCTTCCTCTACTTCCTCGAGTTCGGCGACGACGCGGGCGAGGGCGAGGTCGTCGCGCTGACCGGCCACGAGCTCGCCGCGCGCCTCAGCTTCTTCCTCTGGGACACGATCCCCGACGACCCACTCCTCGACGCCGCCGGGGCCGGCGCGCTCGACACCCCCGAGGGCCTCGCCGCCGAGGCCGCGCGCATGCTCGCGGACCCGCGCGCGCGGAGCTCCTTCGTCAACTTCTCCCGCCAGTGGTTCGACTTCGATCGCGTCTCGACGATCAGCCCCGACCCCGCCACCTACCCCGCCTACACCCCCGAGCTGCGCCTCGCCCTGCGCGAGGAGCTCGACCGCTTCGTCGCCGCCCAGTTCGAGGGCCCCGGCACCCTCGCCGCCCTGCTCACCGCGCCCACCACCCATGTCACCCCCGAGCTCGGCGCGCTCTACGGCCTCGACGTCGTCGGCGACGTCTGGACCCCTGTCACCCTCGACCCTGCCGAGCGCGCCGGCCTGCTCACCCGCGCCGGCATCCTCGCCGCCACCTCGCACGCGATCCACCCCTCTCCGGTCCAGCGCGGCGTCCTCGTCGTCGCGCGCCTGCTCTGCGTCCCGCCCTCCCCGCCGCCTCCGGGCGTGAGCACCGCCCCGCCCGAGGACGACCCCGACCAGCCCCGCACCAACCGCGAGCGCTACGCCCAGCACAGCGCCCGCAGCGAGTGCGCCGGCTGCCACGCCGCCATCGACGGCGTCGGCTTCGGCTTCGAGCACTACGACGCCCTCGGCGCCTACCGCGACCAGGACGGCGGCCTCCCCGTCGACGCCCGCGGCGAGCTCCGCGGCACCGACATCGACGGCCCCTTCGACGGCGCGATCGACCTCTCGCACAAGCTCGCTGGCAGCGCCCAGGTCCACCACTGCACCGTGACCCAGACCTTCCGCTACGCCTTCGGTCGCGACGTCCTCGCCGACGACGCCTGCACCCTGGACGAGCTCCGCGCCGACTTCCTCGACCACGGCGGCGACCTGCGCGCGCTCCTCCTCTCAATCGTCCGCAGCGACGCCTTCCGCACCCGCCGCCGCTGACCCGCGCCACCACCACGCGGGGCCCGAACATCCTCCCCAGCACCACCACGCGGGGCCCGAACATCCTCCCCAGCACCACCACGCGGGGCCCGAAC
>CAZMML010000150.1:2706-7534 GCA_964567335.1 uncultured Nannocystis sp.
GCGGGGCCCGAACATCCTCCCCAGCACCACCACGCGGGGCCCGAACATCCTCCCCGGCGAGACCCGGGGGCGCCGGAATGGGGCCCCCGCGGACGGCGGGCTCCCCCCCGTTCACGTGCTCGGCGCACCCTCGCTCCGCACAACACCACGGAGCCTGCCGACGGCCCTCGCGTCTCTGCGCGCTTGCGCCTGCGCGCGGTGAACGGGCTCCGCCCCGCCTGCGCCCCACTCCGCCGCCCCCGGGCCTCGCCCCGCACATCGGCGAGGCCCCGCTTCTCACGACGAGCACCGCACGGCGGAAGCTCGAGCACCGCTCGCACACCACACCTCGGACGCTGAACACGTACGGCGAAGCTCGAGCACCGCACGGCGGAGCTCGAGCCACTTCGAGTCGCGACGCAGGCACGGCGGTGCGCGTCGGGCCGCCGTGTCGCCAGCGCGTCGGCGCGCGTCAGGCCTGCGCGTGGGTGGTCAGGCTGGCGACCGCCGCCTTGACCTCGTCGTAGTTCGGCTCGACGCCCGGGTTCGGCGCGACCCACGCGTAGCGGACGACGCCGTCGCCGTCGATCACGAAGACCGACCGCTTGGCCGCGGTGTACCCGGGCATCCCGGCAAAATCGTCGTGGGCGACGCCGTACGCGCGCACGACCTCGCGCCGGTAGTCCGAGAGGAGGGAGAAATTCAGCGCGTTGCGCTCGGCGAAGGCCTTGTTGGCGAAGGGCGCGTCGACCGAGACCCCGAACACGGCCGCGTTGAGCGAGTTGAGCGCGGCGAGCGAGTCGCGGAAGGAGCACATCTCCTTCTCGCAGACGCCCGTGAAGGCGGCCGGGTAGAACGCCAGGACCACGGTCTTGCCGCGGAGGCTCTCGAGGCTGACGGCCTGGCGGTTGTGGTCGATGAGGGAGAACGCCGGGGCGGCGGTGCCGGTCTGTAGAGTCATGACGCTGCGATGCGTACCCGCGGCGGGCCCGGACTGCAAGACCCAGCCCGTCCGCGCTCGCGCCCGGCCGCGCGAACCCTCGCGGACGCCAGGAACCTGCGCGAGGTTCGGGGCGGTGCTATCCTGGTGGGCATGTCGCTCGCGGTCCTGGCGCTCGCGCTACCCCTCCACACCGCTCCGCCGGCGCCGACCCCGATCGTCGGCGGCGAGGAGGTCGGCCTCTCGGAGTGGCCGGCGGTGGTCGCCATCCTCGCCCAACAAAGCGCATCGACCGCCAACCTCTGCTCGGGCACCCTTATCGCCCCCAAGGTCATCCTCACGGCCGCGCACTGCCTGGTCGACGACCCCGACGTCGACGAGATGCGGGTCATCTTTGGCGACACGATCTACACCAACGACACCAACCGGATCGCCGCGGTCGAACGCTACGCCGCCTACCCCACCGCCTGCGTCGAGAACTGCCGCGCGGACGCGTACGACTTCGGCTACGTCATCCTCGAACCCGACATCTCGGGCGTCGAGCCGATCGCGCCGATCACCGACCAGGACGAGTGGGACGCGACCATGCGGGTCGGTCGCGACATCACGGTCGTCGGCTTCGGCACCACCGGCGAGGACAAGGAGGGCGGCGTCCTCTCCAACAGCGACGTCGGCCAGAAGCGCAGGATGACCACCCCCATCGACAGCTTCTCCGCCTCCGGCCTCGAGTTCCGCGCCGGCGGCGAGGGCCAGGACGCCTGCGGCGGCGACTCGGGCGGCCCGGCCCTGGTCCAGATCGAGGGTGGGGCGTGGCGCCTCGCGGGCGTCACGTCCCGCGGCGTCCGCCCCTGCGGCACCGGCGACAGCGTCTACGGCGTCCCCTACCCTGTCCTCGCCTGGATCCGCGACGAGACCGGCGTCGACCTCCTCCCGAAGGACTGCCCCGAGGGCGACTGTCTCGCCACCGAGCAGCCAGAGGAGCGCGGCTGTTCGGTGGCCCCGGCTCCTCCGCCCGGCGGCGCCCTCCTCGCCCTCCTCGCTCCGCTCTTCATCATCCGGCGCCGTCGCCGCTCCTAGCCCTTCCCCAGGTGAGCCCGCAGATCCGTCAGGTACTGCTCGATCGAGCCGTGGAAGCCGAAGAAGTAGTGCGCGAAGAAGCGGATCAGCGGGTTGGGGATGTCGCCGACCTCCGCAAGCGACAGCTTCGTCCCCCCGCTCTCGCTCGGCGAGAGCTGAAAGACCCAGCGACCGCCGAAGGAGAGGTGAATGTCCGCGATCTGCACCACGAAGCGCTGCTCGGGGACATCCTGCAGGATGTCGAAGGTGATCGGCCCGTCGTCCCCGAACTCGCGGTAGCGCTGGCGCTCCCCTTGCTTGGGCAGGATCTCGACCTTGCTGACGCCGCTGCGCCAGCTCGGCGCGTGCTCGACGTCGCGGATCGCGGCGTACACCTTCGCCGGCGGATCGGGCAGCTCGACGATCTTCATCGCCACGTGCTCGCGCGGCAAGAGCGCGCCGAAGCCGCCGAGGACGAAGAGGATCCCTAAGAAGATGAGGACGCCGCGGAGGATCCGTCGGAGCTGCGACATGGGGCCGCAATAGCCGCCCCCAGGCCCGTCGTCAAGGTGACGCCACGGGCGCTTCTCAGGTCGGCGGCGGCGGATCGGGCGGCAGCTTCGGCGGCGGCGGGCGCAGCGAGGTCGTGAGGTCGCCGAGATCGACGAACACCGCCCCGGCGCCTTCGAGCGCGATCTTGAAGCTCATCCCGGTGTCCCCGGCGAAGAGCAGGTGGACGCTGAGGCGGCTGGTCGCCGTCACCGGCTGGACCTCGCCGCTCGCGGTCCGCAGCGCGCGGCCGTAGATATCCGTCACGCGGAGGCCGAGCGTGGGGCTCGGCGCGCTCGGCTCGACGACGAGGTCGATCCCCTTCTCGATCCAGGCCCGCCATGTCTCTGGAGGCAGATCGATCTGTCCGCTGTACGCCGGCTCGCCGCAGCACTCAAACACCGCGACGCCGCCGACGAGGGAGTAGCGCACGACCAGCACGCCGTCGATGAGGGCGCTGACGGGGGCCCCCGCGAGGGACGTGGTGGAGCTCAGGTAGGTCATCGTGGTTGGCATCGGCGCCTTGTTGGTGGCGCGAGCCGGCCCCGCAGATCACGGGCGTGGCCCACCGATCACGTCGGTCACGTCACGGCGCGACCCCGCTCGCTCGCACGATCCTCGTGATCCCTCCTCGCACGCTCCTCCGCGCTCGCCCCCGACCGCCGCGTCCGAGTCCGGAGCGCCACCCGGCGCCACGCCGCAACGAGCGCGGCGCCCGAGGCCTGCCGAGGCGACCTCGAGCTCGCACGAACACGAGCGGCCAACGGCGCCTCCTCGAGCCCCGGAGTCCGGCCCCGCTCAGCGGCCTTCGATCTGGACCAGGAGCTCGCGCAGCGCCGGGGCCAGGGCATCGTCTGCCGGCACCCGCGCGAGCGCCTCGCGGCAGCGGACCGCCGCCCGCTCGTGCTTGCCGAGGCTGAGGTCGACCTCGGCCGCGGTACCGAGCGCGAAGGCTGCGGTGCTCGGGTCGACCTCGACGCGGGCGAGCTCCGCCAGGAGCTCCGCCAGCGCTCGCTCCGCGGCGACGAGGTCCCCTGCCCGGTGCGCCGCGGCGGCCAGCCCGACGCGGATCGACACCAGGTTGTCGAGCTCCTCCGGCAAGGGCGTCGTCGGAGCCAGCGCCAGCCCGCCCCGATAGTGCTCCCGCGCTGCCACGAACTGGCCCGACTCCAGCGCCAGATCTCCGCGGAGCTTCGCCAGCGCGATCCGCTCGGCGCGGGCGGACTCCGGGTCTGGCAGCCCCGAGAACTCCGCCGCGGCCTCCTCCGCGGCCGCCTGCGCCGCCGCCAGATCGCCCGCCGCGTAGCGCAGCGTCGCCATCTGAAGCTCGAGCGACGCCCGCTCTCGCCGATCGGCCCGCTCCGTCGCCGCGTCGATCGCCGCCTGCAAGTCCGCGCTCGCCTCCTCCACCAGCCCCGCCGCTTGCTCGTAGCGGGCCAGGCTCTGGCGTGTGTCGCTGACGCTGCGCGCGCGAGGCCCCTCCAGCCGCACCTGCAGCCCGAGCGCCTGGCGCGCCAGGTCGACCGCCGCCGCGTGCTCGCCGCGCAGGTGCGCCTGCTCCGCCTGATGCCGCAGCACCCTTGCCGCCAGCGCCTCGTCCACACCCGAGCTCTGCCGCACTGCCTCGGCGACGCGGGCGCGCGCCGCGTCCAGATCGCCGCGGCGCAGCTCGGCCCACGCCGTGGAGAGCGCCAGGTCGACCCAGCGCGGCCCCTGAGCCTGGCCGATCCGCCGCAGCTTCCCGGCCGCCAGCGGCGCCAGCCGCAGCGCCGTCGCCGGCTCTCCCCGCCCCGCGTCGATGAAGACCAGCCAGCGCCACGCGTCGGCCGCCAGGTAGTCGTCCCCCGCGCTCTCCGCGTCGGCCGCCGCCGCCTCGAAGCCCCGCCGCGCCTCGCCCACCTCGCCGCCGCCGAAGGCCGCGATCCCGAGGTTCAGCTCGGCCCGCGCGCGCCGCCACGGGTCTCCCGTCGCCTCGGCGCGCGCCGTCGCCGCCGAGAGCACCGACCTCGCCGGGACGAAGTCTCCGCTGCCGACGAGCCCCCCTCCGCGGGCGATCTGCTCTTCGAGCCAGGCGCGCTCCTCCGCCCCGCCGAGGCCTCCCTCTCCGAGCGCCCGCTCGAGGTAGTTCGGCTCGACGCAGTCGCTGATCGGCGCCAGGGTCCGGCGCCACAGCGAGAGCTGCGCGTCCCACCGCGCCGGGCTCCACGCCTCCAGCGACCCCCGCGCGACGCCCTCGCGCACCCCCGCGAGGACCTGTCCGCGCTCCTCCAGGCAGCGCTCCGCCCGTGCGCGCGGCTCGCCGAC
>CAZMML010000151.1:0-7525 GCA_964567335.1 uncultured Nannocystis sp.
AAGCCGAGGTCCGCGCAGGTGGCCTTGAGGATCGGGGTGAGCAGGTCGACGCGCCCGCGCAGGCGCTCGCGCTCGGCCGGGTCGGCGCCGTGGTGCTCGATGTCGAAGGTCAGCGCCATCCGGATCAGCAGCGATCGCATCGCCTCGCTGAGGACCTTCAGGGTCATGAGCATCCGGCGGACGTCCGGGTGCTGGAGGATCGGGACGCCGGGGGCGTCGGGGTTCTTGAAGTCGCGCAGGGCCTGGCCCTGGGTCCGCGTGCCGGCGTAGGCGCGGGCGTAGCTGTAGGCGGCGGCGGCGAGCGCGGCGCCCTGCGCGGCGACGCCGATCCGGGCCTCGTTCATCATGAGGAACATGAGCTCGATTCCCTGGTGCTCCTGGCCGATCAGGATCCCGCGGCAAGGGCCGCGGGTGCCGAGGCCGAGGACGCAGGTCGCCGAGCCGTGGATCCCCATCTTCTCCTCGAGGCGCAAGACGTGGGCGCCGTTGCGGGCGCCGAGCCGGTTGCCCTCCTCGATCCAGAACTTGGGGACCATGAAGAGGGAGAGGCCCTTGGTGCCCCGGGTCGCGCCTGGCGTGCGCGCGAGGACCAGGTGGATGATGTTCTCGGTGAGATCTTGGTCGCCGCCGCTGATGAAGATCTTCTCGCCCTCGAGGAGGTAGATCCCGGGCTCATCGGTCGGGGTGGCGCGGCAGCGGTTGTCGCCGACGGAGCTCCCGGCGCCGGACTCGGTCAGGCACATGGTCCCGGCCCACTCGCCGGAGAACATCTTGCGGGCGATCGCCTCGCGGGTCTCGGGCGGACCATGGGCGAGGATCACGCGCGCCGCTCCGGCGGAGAGGCCGGGGTACATCATGAAGGCCATGCACGCGCCGCACGTCATCTCGGCGAGGGTCATGGCGACGGTGAAGGGCAGGCCGCCGCCGCCGAGCTCGATCGGCGCCGAGACTGCGAGCCAGCCTCCGGGCCTCAGGGTCTCCCACGCCTCCTTGTAGCCGCGGGGGGTCGTGACGTTGCCTTCGCTGTCGAGGCGGCAGCCCTCGCGGTCGCCGGGGGCGTTGATCGGGGCCAGCACCTCGATCGAGAGGCGGCGCGCCTCCGTGAGTGCGGCTTCATAGACCTCCCGGTCGAGCTCGGCGTAGGGCGGGAGCGCGGCGAGGCGCTTGTGGGCCTCGAGCTGATCGAAGAAGACGAACGAGATATCGCGCAGATCGACGCTGAATGCGGTGTTGGTCACTGTTCCTCGCGCGGCGGATCGCCTCTTGCTGTGTTACTGCCCAATTCGGAGGCCGTCCAGTGCAGGGGTCGCGCGACACCCGAGAAAGGGGGCGAGGAACCCCAAGGGTCGGAATTGTGCGGTGTGAGGTTGCTATCGTCGATCGTGCGGGACCCAGGCGCCGCTTCGCGCGCGCTCCGGCGACGCTGGCGCGGGCAGTGGCGCGGGTCATCCTCCTCAACAAGCCCTTCGGCGTGCTCACCCGCTTCACGGACGAGGCCGGGCGACCGACGCTCGCGGACTATGTGACCGAGCAGGACGTCTACGCTGCAGGCCGCCTCGACTTCGACAGCGAGGGTCTCGTGGTACTCACCGACGATGGCGGGCTGCAGCATCGCCTCACGGACCCGCGGCACAAGTCGCCGAAGACCTACTACGTCCAGGTCGAGGGTGAGCCTGACGAAGCCGCCCTCGCGGCGCTGCGGGGCGGCGTGCAGCTCCGGGACGGTCCGACCTTGCCGGCGCGCGTTCGTCGCTGTGAGCCGCCGGTCCTGTGGGATCGCCGCCCGCCGATCCGATGGCGCGCGTCGATCCCGACGCGGTGGCTGGAGATCGTCGTCTGCGAGGGCCGAAACCGCCAGGTTCGGCGTATGACCGCCGCGCTCGGATTTCCCACCCTGCGGCTGATCCGCTGGGCGGTGGGACCATGGACGCTCGCGGGGCTGATGCCAGGGGAGTCCCGGAGCGTGGAGATCGCGGGCCGAAAATTGCGCGAAATTTGAGGAGGCGCCGCTTCTCGTGCCAGGCGCGGCCGCACGAGGAGGTAGCGCGGCCGCAAAAGGAGGGCGGCGCGGCCGCTTTTCCGCCCGCGCGGGGCGTGCTAGCGTGCTGACAGTCCGATGGGCACGAACCCCGAAGGCAGCCGCGACCTCAGTCGCGACCCATCCCCCGTCCGACCGCTCTCCCCTGACGACGTGCAGGAGATCGGGGACGTGGAGGACGACCTCGCCGAGGAGTACGAGGCGTCGCTCGAGGGTCCCGAGTCCCGCAGCGAGGACGGGTCGGACTCGGACGGGCCGGTCGGCCTGCAACCGACGAGCGTCGACGGGCAGCGGCCGGAGCTGGACGACGAAGAGGAGACCGTGCAGGTCGACTCCTCGGAGGGCAAGCGCGGGCCGGACGGCAAGGTCGAGCGCGTCAAGGGCGAGCGGATGAGCGGCGCGCTCTCGCGGCGCGACGCGCTCTTCGGGCAGGTGCTCGCGGACCGCTACCGGATCCTCGACCTCATCGGCAAGGGCGGGATGGGCAAGGTGTACCTGGCCGAGCACGTCGCGCTGGGCAAGCGCGTCGCGGTGAAGGTGCTGAACCCGGCCTACACCAACCGGCCCGACCAGGTGAAGCGCTTCCTCCGCGAGGCGCAGGCGGCCTCGACAATCGGCCACGAGAACGTCATCGACATCACCGACTTCGGCGAGATGCCGAACGGACAGGTCTTCTTCGCCATGGAGTACCTCCAGGGCGACGACCTCGGGAAGCTGCTGAAGAAGAACGGGGCGATGCCGTGGTCGCGCGCCCGGCGGGTGATCCTCCAGATCTGTCGCGCGCTCCAGGCGGCGCACAACAAGGGGATCATCCACCGGGACATGAAGCCCGAGAACTGCTTCCTGATCCACCGCAACGGGATCCGCGACTTCGTCAAGGTGCTCGACTTCGGGATCGCGAAGTTCCTCGAGGAGAACCGCGACGGCGGGTCGAACCCGTTGACGCAGATCGGGGCGCTGATCGGGACGCCGGAGTACATGGCCCCGGAGCAGATCCACGGCGAGGCCGCCGACCTGCGCATGGACGTGTACGCGGTCGGCTGCATCATGTACCAGATCCTGACGGGCAACCTGCCCTTCACGGACAAGACGATGTACGGGGTGCTCTCGCAGCAGGTCAACGCGAAGCCGATCCCGCCGCGTCAGCTCCTGCCCGAGGCCGACATCCCCGTCGAGGTCGAGGCGATCATTCTCCGCGCGATGGAGAAGGACAAGACGCAGCGCTACCAGAGCATGGCGGAGCTGCTCGAGGCCATCGTCGCGGCGCCGCGCGGCGCGGGCGCCGGAGAGCGCGGTTCGACGACGACCAACCTCGACGCGGCGGCCTCTGCGGCGCGCCTCGCCGCGGGCCTGGGGATCGCGCCCTCGGGCTCGGCGAACCCCGTCACGCCGCACGACGGCTCGCTCGCGGGCAGTCCGCTCGCCTCTGGCGCGGCGAGCGCGTCTGGCATGACGCCGACCGCGGTCAGCTCGCCGCCCTGGGCGCGCTTCATCGCCGATCCGAAGATGCTCACCCGCATGGTGCTCGGGCTCGGCACCGCGGTCCTCCTGCTGGTGGTCGGTCTGGTCTGCGCCCTGAACCGCACCGACGACGTCGAGCGTCCGGTCGACACCGGCGCCGCGGTCGATCCGCCGCAGCCAGAGACGAAGCAGGTCGAGCCGCCGGTGGTGGTGCCGCCGGAGCCGAAGAAGCCCGAGACCAAGGTCGATCCGGTCCCGACCAAGAAGGTGGAGGACGATCCGGTGGTGATCGACCCCGATCCGCCGGAGGTGAAGGATCCGGGCGTCAAGGATCCGGGCGTCAAGGATCCCAAGAAGGGGACCGACAAGATCGAGAAGAAGAAGCCCGACGTCAAGAAGCCTGATCCGCCGCCGAAGGAAGAGATCGACGCGAGCTGGCCGGACCTCCTCGGGCCGATGGAGCGGCGCAAGGTGCTCGAGGCGTACGGGTCGGAGTTCGCGGCGTGCCGGACGATCAGCACGCCGAAGGGCAAGACCTTCAAGGTCAAGCTCAAGGTCGACGGCCCGAAGGGGCGGGTGCTCGACGCGAGCGCCGAGGACGGCAGCGCCGAGGGCAAGTGCCTGGTTCGGATCCTGAAGAGCAAGGTCCGCTTCCAGCCCTCGAAGAAGACGCCGCAAGAGTTCCCGATGATCATCCCGCTGTGATGCGCGTCGCGTTCGTCACGCAGGGTTGTCGGCTCAACCAGTTCGAGTCGGACGCGCTGGCGCGGCAGGCCCGAGAGGCCGGCCACGCGGTGGTCGACGCGGACGAGACGCCGGAGCTGGTCGTGATCAACACCTGCACGATCACCCACGAGGCCGACGCTGACGCGCGGCAGCAGGTGCGGCGCGCGACGCGGGCGGGGGCCCGCGTCGTGGTCACCGGCTGCTTCGCGACGGCGGCGCCCGACGAGGTGGCCGCGCTCCCGGGGGTCGAGCGGGTGATCGGCAACCGCGAGAAAGAGCGGCTCTTCGAGCTGGTCGCGGCGACGGAGGCGCCGCGGATCCACGTCGCGCCGGTCGACCTGACGCGTCGGGTCCGCGTGTCGCGGCTGCGCCCCGAGCTCGAGCCGCGGCGAAGTCGGGCCTACCTCAAGATCCAGGACGGCTGCGACTACCGCTGTAGCTTCTGCGTGGTGCCGCAGGTCCGCGGGCGCAGCGCGAGCGTGCCGGCGGAGGAGGTGGCGCAGCAGCTCGCGGCGTTGGTGGCGGCGGGGGCGCCCGAGGTGGTGCTCACGGGGGTCCACCTCGGGATCTACGGCCGCGATCTGCAGCCGCGCGAGACGCTCGCCTCGCTGGTGGCCGCGCTGCTCACGCGCGTCGGCGCGTCGCGGCTGCGCCTCGGCTCGGTCGACCCGCACGAGGTGAGCGACGCGCTGGTGGGGCTCCTGGCGCGGGAGCCGGGGCTCTGTCGCTTCCTGCACCTGCCGGTCCAGAGCGGATCGGACGCCGTGCTGCGGCGCATGCGTCGCGCGCACAAGGCGGACGATCTCCGGAGCTTGGTGCCGCGGCTGGTCCGCGAGGTGCCCGGGATCGGGATCGGGACCGACGTGATCGTGGGCTTCCCGCAGGAGAGCGAGGACGAGTTCGCGGAGACCTTGGCGCTGCTCGCGGCGCTGCCGCTGGCGTGGCTGCACGTGTTCACCTACTCGCCGCGGGGGGGGACGGCTGCGGCGGGGCTCGCGGGGCAGGTCCCGCCGGAGGTGAAGCGACGGCGCCGGGCGGCCCTCGGCGCGCTTGCGGCGGAGAAGGGGCGGGCCTTCGCGGCGTCGCAGGTCGGGGCGCGGCTGCGGGCGGTGGTGCACCGCGAGCGTCGGCGCGGCGAGCTGGTGGCGCGGGCCGACAACGGGCTGACGATCCTGCTGCGCGGGCCGGACTCGCTCTTCGGCCGCGCGGTCGAGGTCGAGGTCGCGGCGGCGGACGAGGACGTCGCGCGCGGCCGGATCCCTGGCTGAGCCCCGCGCCGTGGCGGCGCGGCGGCGCGGCTAGAGCTCGATCTTCATGCCGTCGAAGGCGGCGACGCTGTTGGGGAAGAGCTCCTGCGCGGCGGCCTCGATCTTGCGCAGGACCTCGTCGTCGTGGCTGGGGTCGTGGCTGTAGAGGATCAGGCGCCCGACCTTGGCGGCGCGGGCGAGCTTGACGGCCTCGGCGTAGGTGCTGTGGCCCCACCCCTGCTTGCCCGCGTTGTACTCCTCGGAGGTGTACTGGGCGTCGTAGATCAGCACGTCTGCCCCTTCGGCCAGCTTGCGGAGCGGCTCGTTGATGTGGTCGGGGGCGTGCTCGGTGTCGGTGGCGAAGACGATCGACTTGCCGTGCTCGACGACGCGGAAGGCGGTCGACTCCTGCGGGTGCGGCAGCGGGATGTGGCGGAGGGATGCCTCGCCGATCGCGATGTCCTCGTCCGGGCGGAGGTGGTGGAAGGTCTTGGTCGAGGCCATCACGTCGAGCCCGACCGGGAAGAAGGGCGGCGACATCTGGCGGTCGAGGATCGCCCGGGCGTCCTTGGTGCAGTAGATGTTGAGCCGGAAGTCAGGCACGAAGGCCGGCGGGAAGAAGGGGAAGCCCTGGATGTGGTCCCAGTGCGCGTGGGTGAGGAAGAGGTGGATCACCCGCGAGTGGGTCGCCTTGGTCTGGACGAGGTTGATGCCGAGCTCGCGGATCCCGGTGCCGGAGTCGAGGATCAAGGTGTCCTTGGTGCTCTCGAGCGAGACCTGCAGGCAGGGCGTGTTGCCGCCGAAGCGCACGTACTTCGGCCCGGACACGGGAATGCTGCCTCGGGTGCCCCAGAAGGTCACTTTCATGGGGCGGGGTCCTTCGCGGGCTGCATGTTTCGCCGATGATAGGGCAGAACAAATTTGGGTGGCAAGCTCGGGCCCATGGCGTTCGCTGGCGGGGATGGTGATGGTAGCAGGGCCGCCCCGCGGGTGGGCGCGCGGCGCGGCCCGGGGGCGTACACGCACGCACCGCAGACCGCCCCGGAGGCGCCTCAGGCGGGCTTTTGGCGGGCGAGATCGGGGAGGCGCCGCGTGTGCTCGTGTGTGACGGCGTTTTCGCGCAGGTGCTCGGGCGCCGGAGCGAGGGGCCGATCCCGGCGGCGCGCCGAGCCCTCAGCCGATGATCATGTCTTCACGGCGCGCGGGGCCGCCAGCGAGGAAGCGCGAGGGGTCCCAGCGCGCGAGCATCGCATGGGCTGTCCCATCGAACAGCCAACGCGCGAGCAGGCGGCTGACGGCGGGCGCCATCATGATCCCGTGGCCGGTGAAGCAGCAGACCTGGATGAAGTCCGGGTGCCCGGGGCTCGACCCGACGATCGCGTCGCCGTCGGGCGAGACGTCGTAGGGGCCGACCCACTGGCGCAGGACCTTCATCGCGGCGGTGATCGGCATCAGGCGCGTGAGGGTCCGGCCGAGGTGCGTGAGGAAGCGGAGGCTCGAGTGCAGGGTCAGCGCCTCGTCGCGCCCGTCGGGGGCGTCCGGGAGGGTGATCCCGGCGACGAGCTCGCCGCGGGTGCTCTGGGAGAAGTAGAGGCCGCTCGAGAGGTCGACGACGAGCGGATCCAGGAAGGGCTTGAGCGGCTCGGAGGAGAGGATCTCGTGGCGGTGCGGGCGGTTCGGGAGGTCGATCCCCAACTGGCGGTTGAGCCCGCCGCTCCACGCGCCGGTCGCGTTCACGACTCGCCGCGCGCGCAGGACCTCGCCGCTCGAGAGGTGAAGCGCGTAGCCCTCGGCCTGCGGCTCGACGCGGACGACCTCGGTGTGGGTGCGGAGGAGGACGCCGCGCTCGACGGCGCGGGCGGCGTAGCCCCACACGAAGGCCCAGGGGAAGACGACGCCGTCCTCGGGGTTGAAGGTGGCGACCCGGACCTCGGAGACGTCGAGCTCGGGCACGATCGCCTGCGCCTCCGCCGGCGTGAGGAGGCGGGTCGGGGCGCCGACCTCGGCGTGGAGCTGGACGTTGCGGTGCAGCCGCTCCTCGCCCGCGGGGCTG
>CAZMML010000152.1:0-7518 GCA_964567335.1 uncultured Nannocystis sp.
CCGTCGAGGACGGCGAGGGCGTGCTCGAGGTGCCGCGGGTCGTCGTCGCGGTCGGCGATGTCGTCGAGGAGGCTGTTGAGGACGGCGGTGAGGAGCTTGGTGTCGCGCAGGGTCTCGCGATCGTCGAAGGGGACGGAGGAGAGCGTGAGCGCCTCGATGCCGCGCGCCGCCCACATCCACAGGAAGCGCGGGCGCGGGCCGAGCGCCTCGTAGCGCCGCACGACCTCGTCGACCTCGGGGGCGAAGTGGACGCCCGCGACGGTGCGCATGACCGCCTCGGCGTCGGCCCGCAGGCGCGAGCGGTCGAGCTCGGGGAGGGGGACGCGCTCGCCCCGGAGCCGGCGCGCGAGCACCTTGGCCAGGGCCTGGTAGAAGCGCTGCGCCAGCGGGGGGCGCTCCGCGGCGATCCGCTGCAGTCCGAGGCGAGAGAGGAAGCAGCCGCGGATCTGCCCGAGCGCGGTCACGGTGGCGCTCGCGGGCTCCCCGGTGATCAAGGACATCTCGCCGATCAGCTCGCCGGGGCCGAGCTGACAGAGGACCCTGCGGGCGCCGAGCGATTCGTGCGCGACCTCGACCTGGCCCTCGACGATCAGGGTCACGCCCTCGGGCCGCGCGCCCTGGCGCACCAGCACGCCGCCCGGGCCGAGCGCCAGCGGCCGGGCCGCTGAGAGCAGCCTGCTCC
Organism: uncultured Nannocystis sp.; assembly: GCA_964567335.1. Classification (GTDB taxonomy): domain Bacteria; phylum Myxococcota_A; class Polyangia; order Nannocystales; family Nannocystaceae; genus Nannocystis. The sequence goes on from CAZMML010000152.1 coordinate 683, forward strand.
ACTCGCGGTCGCTGAGGTCCATCGCGAGCGCCGCCGGAATCGGGATCGAGGGGACATCGTCGAGCATGGCTCGTCAACGCGCATGGTAGCGATTCCGCGCCCGCTCGTAAACACCCCTGGGTGGCGGAGTCGGAGCGCTTTGCTACATCACTGCGGCCGCGGGCGGGCCCGGACCCGGCCGCGCGAGGCTTCGGCTCGCGGAGGACTGGCGAAAGGTACATGTCTCGATTCCCGGCATTATGAGGACATGTCCCAAGAGTCACTCATCACACTGGCCCTGCCGTCGCGCCCCGCGAAGCAGCTCAGGCGCGGGGTCGGCCCGGACGGATGGCTCGCGACGTCCGGTCCGGGCCGGCGCTAGAGGGCGCGGACGACCTGGGCGTCGGCGCCGATCTCGATGAAGCGGCGCCGCAGGTCCTCGGCCTCGGCGATCGTCAGGCCTTGCTTGATCGGGCGGGGGGTCGACTCGACCAGGTCCTTCGCCTCCTTGAGGCCGAGGCCGGTGACCTCGCGGACGAGCTTGATCGCCATGATCTTGTTGTGGCCGTAGCCGGTCAGGGTCAGCGTGTAGGACTCGGTCCCGGAGGAGCTGTCCTGATGAACAGCCCGGAGGACGCCGGCGCGATCGAGGAGGCGCCAGCCGAGCTGGATCGCCTGGGACACCGTGAGGCGGGAGAGCTGGTCGGCGAGGTCGTCGAGGTCGGCCATGCCTGAAGGTACAAGCAATGCGGCCGGCAGGTCCGCGCGCAAGGCGGCGCGCAATTGCGCGGCGCGCTCGCGCGCGTCCGGGGCCCGCGCTTGACAAGACCTGCGGCGGGCCCGGATAAGGTGGCGCGAGGCTCATGGCCAAACCGATCATCGTCACATGGGGCGGTGTCCAGTCGACCTTCGACCACGAGAAGCTCGACCGGGCCAAGCTGTACGGCAAGCGCCAGCGGCAGATCCTCGACCCCAGCGACCAGCGCTGCGAACGGGCCGAGCTCTCGCGCGACGGGACGCTCCTGATCCGCTCGGGGATGACCGCGCAGGGCTACTTCGACGAGGGCGGGGTGTGGATCCCGAGCAGCAAGCTGATCGGGCTGGACGCGGAGGGCAAGCCGCTCGCGCACGTGGCCTCGACGCTCGGGGAGGCGCAGAAGCTCGAGGGGCCGGTCGACCCGGGCGAGGTCTTCGACCTCGCGGTGCGCTCGGTCTACGTGCTGAACGCGGCCGGGCTCGACCCCAAGCTCGAGGCGCAGCTCAAGGCGGGCAAGGTGTTCCGCTTCCCCTTCTCGTACCGCGGCGGGTACGACAAGGAGGTCGCGTACCTGGTCGGCAACACCAGCGGGTACTTCGCGCTGGTCGGCTCGCCGGCGCAGAGCGACTGGTGCGAGCTCCAGACGGTGGTCGCCGACGACGGCGGCGCCGACGAGGGCGACGACGAGCTCGACTTCGAGATGTTCTGAGGGACAGGAGCAGACCGTGCGCAAGATCCACATCATGAACGAGGAGAAGCGCGACGCGACCGTCGCGCTCGAGTCGGTCAAGGAGCGTCCGGGGACGGTCAGCGGCGTCCCCGGCAAGAAGCTGAGCTTCCGCCGCTACCTGGCGTCGACCGAGGGCGGCACGCTGCCGAAGCTCAGCGCCCAGCACGGCGACCTCGCGCAGGCGCTGGTCGACGGCGACCCGGAGGTCGACCGCGAGCTGGTGGGCAAGTTCCTCGGCGACACCCAGACGGTCTACCTCTCGGGCAAGGGCGAGGTGCTGCACGCGTCGCCCAAGCTCGTCGACGTGCTCTTCGGGCCCGACGGCGAGGAGCGCGAGCGGCGGCCGGCGCAGGACGTGCCCGGCAACTGCAACGAGAAGGAGTCGCCGGTCCGCTGGACGGGCCGGCGCATGAGCAAGGCCGAGGTGGTGACGAAGTTCGCGTTCCGCCGCTCGATCCAGATCAAGCACGTCGACGGCCTCTCCTTCGACTTCCTGTTCAAGATGGCGAAGGAGCTCCACGACAAGAAGGAGGTCGCGCTGCTCGGCGCCGGGCCGAAGGGCCGCGACCCGCTGATCTTCCAGGAGAACGGGACGCCCTACCGCGGCTTCCTCGAGGGCCGGGTCGACGGCCAGCGCTACAAGCTCCTCCTCCACCTCAGCAACCTCGAGCTCCGCGTCCCCGGGGCGGCGGGCTAAGCCAGCAGGAGTCCCACGATGAGCACCTTCTCCTCCGACAGCGCCAGGCCGCTCGGCAAGGGCAAGCAGAGCCCGGCGGGCAGCCTCCTCGACTCCGAGCTGGCGGCGATGTTCCGCAACTACAAGCGCGCGGTCGCCGGCTCGTACCGCGCGCTGACCTACGACGAGATGAGCGCGGGCACGCTGCCCTCGGGCCCGCTGCAGGTGTCGCCCAAGGTCGACGGCGAGCTGTGGTTCATGGTCCTCGAGGACAAGAAGGCGATCCTCTGCTCGCCGACCGGCCGGGTGATCTCGGGCGAGGTGCCGGTGCTCGGCGAGGCCTCGGCGGCGCTGGGCCGCGCGAAGGGCCGCACGGTCCTCGCCGGCGAGCTCTTCGCCGCCAAGGGGCCGGGCCAGGGCCGTCCCCGCGTCGGCGACCTCGGATCGGCGCTCGGCGGCGAGGAGAAGGCCCAGGTCGAGCGGGTCGCCTACTTCGCGTTCGACTGCCTGATGGGCGGCGACGGCGAGGCGCCGACGCGGCCGCCGCTCTACGTCGACCGCCTGGCGCTGCTCCAGCGCCTGCTCCACGGCGGGAAGCGCCTGCAGGCGATCAAGACCGAGCAGGCCACCGCGGCCGACCGCGTGCTCGCGCTGTGGAACGAGTGGGTCGAGGGCGGGAAGGGCGAGGGCCTCGTCATCCGCACGCCCGACAACATCGTCTACAAGGCGAAGCCGACGATCGACATCGACGCGGCGATCATCGGCTTCACCGACAGCTCCGACGAGCCCGAGGCGGTCGGCTCGCTGCTCCTGGCGATGATGCGCGACGACGGCCAGTTCCAGCTGATCGGCGCGTGCGGCAACATGCCGACCGAGCAGCGCAAGGCGTTCTACCAGCAGCTCTCCGGCAAGGCGGTCCCCTCGACCTACCGCTACGCGAACAGCAAGGGCGCGCTCTACCGCTTCGTGCCGCCGCAGACGGTGATCGAGGTCAAGGTCACCGACATCCAGGGCGAGGACTCGAGCGGCGAGCCGATCATGCGCATGGTCCTCGAGTTCAACCAGGCGACCGGCTGGCGCCAGATCCGCGAGATGCCCGGCGCGAGCATCCTCCACCCGGTCTTCTCGCGCGTCCGCACCGACAAGACGGTCAACCCGACCGACATCCGCGTCGCCCAGGTGCTCGAGCGCTGCCTCATCGAGGGCCTGAGCAAGCGCGCCGAGCGGCTGATCCTCCCGACCTCGGAGCTCGTCCGCCGCGAGGTCTACGTCAAGACCGCGAAGGGCCAGCAGTCGGTCCGCAAGCTCGTGATCTGGCGGACCAACAAGGAGAAGGTCGACCCCAACTACCCGGCCTTCGTGATCCACTGGACCGACTTCTCCGGCGGCCGCAAGACGCCGCTCGAGCGCGAGGTCCGCGTCGCGCCGACGCTCGGCGAGGCGCTCCGGATCGGCGACGAGATCGTCGCCGAGAACATCAAGAAGGGCTGGGACCGGGTCTAGCCCGGCAGGGTCGCCGGGCGACCCCGCGTGCGCAGGGTCGACGCCGCGATGTCCGCGGCGACCTCGTCGCGTCACGGCCCGCTCGGCGTCCCGCACAAGGCGGCCGCGGGCAGCGGGCTCAGCGAGTCCCCCGGTCCGGGCTCCGGGCTCCTCGAGTGTCGAGCGTTCAGGCCGTCTCGCCGCCGTCGATGGCGAGGGCCTGGCCGGTGATCCCGCCGGAGTCGCGTCGGGCGAGGAAGGCGACCAGGGCGGCCACCTCCTCGGGCGTGCGCATGCGACCCTGGGGCGAGAAGCCGGCGAGGGTCCGGCGGGCGTCGTCCTCGCTGCGGCCGGTGACGGCCTGGATCCGGCGGGCCGCGGCGGCGCTGAGGTCAGTGTCCGTGAAGCCGGGACAGACCGCGTTGACGCTGATGTCGCGGGCGGCGAGCTCGACCGCGAGGGCGCGGGTCCAGCCGAGGAGGCCGGCCTTGCTGGCGCTGTAGGCGGCGGTGTAGGCGTAGCCCTTGATGCCGGCGGTCGAGGCGACGTTGATGACGCGGCCCCACCCGGCGGCGAGCATGCCCGGCAAGAGGGCGCGGGTGAGGGCGAAGGGGGCCGTGCAGTTGAGCTCGAGCGCGGCGGCCCACTGAGCGTCGGTCGTGCGGTGGACGGGCGCGGAGAGGGCGGCGCCGGCGTTGTTGATCAGGATCTGGACCGGCTGGCCGAGCGCGCTCGTCAGGGCGGCGAGCCGCGTCACGAGGTCCTCCCGCGCCCGTGGCTCGCCGAGGTCGGCCGGGAGGAGGTGCGCGCCGTGGGGGAAGGCGCGCTCCTCGGCGAGGACGCGCGCGAGGGCGTCCGGGTCGCGCCCGCTGAGCACGAGCGTGTGGTCGGGGGCGAGGGCGCGGGCGATCGCGCGGCCGATCCCGCGGCTGGCTCCGGTGACGAGGGCGAGCGGCACGCTCACTTGGCCTTGGCGAGCGCGTCACACTCGGTGAAGTTGTTGGGCGCGTCGGTGAAGTCGGCCTTGGCGATCTTCGGCTGACCACTGGTGCCACCGACGCGGTTCTCCTTGCGGGTGAGCTGGAAGGAGGCGCAGTGCTCGCCGTCGCTCAGCGCCCAGGTGGCGCTGGTGTCGGTCTTGGCGGTCGGGGCGCCGGCCACGGCGGCGACCTTGGCGAGCGCGTCCTCCCAGTCGTCGCGGAGTTGGGCGGCGCCACGGGCCTGGTCGATGCGCTCAAAGGTGAGCGCGCCGGTGTAGGGGGCGGGCCTGTCGACCTTCTTCTCGGCGGCGCCGCAGGCGGTGAGGGTGAGCGCGAGGATGAGGGTGCTGGCGATGCGCATGAGTCTCCCAGGGGGGTGAATGGGGGAACATCGGGCTCATACTGCGCGGCGCACGGGCGGTCAAGACCGCACCCCAGCCCGCGAGCTCGGGCATCACGCTGGTACGCGACGACAGACGGGTCGGGTGCTGTCGGTCGGAACAAGCGGGGCCGGCGACGACGGACGGGGCGAGGACCGGCGGCGGCGGCGTGGGGCGTAGGCGGGGCGGAGCCCGTTTCACCGCGCGCAGGCGCAGGCGAGCGCACGTGCGACGCTCGCCGCTCGTCTGGAAGCGTGCAGCGAAGCGAGGGCGCGCCGAGCACGTGAAACGGGGGGGAGGGGGCCCCACTCCGCCGCCGCCGGGCCTCGCGGAGCGGGTCTTCGGGCCCCGCGTGGTGGGGGAGGCGGGGTTGCCTCGCGGAGACGATCTTCGGGCCCCGTGTGGCGGGCCGATGGGGCGGGCTCAGGCGCTGGCCTTGGCCTCGCGCCGGCGGGTGTTGTGATCGAGGTTGCGCTTGCGCAGGCGCAAGCTCTTGGGGGTGACCTCGAGGAGCTCGTCGTCCTCGATGTACGCGAGGGCCTGCTCGAGGCTGCGCTCGAGCGGCGGGGTCAGGAAGATCTTCTCGTCGGACCCGGCGGCGCGGATGTTGGTGAACTTCTTGGCGACGCAGGGGTTGACGACGAGGTCGTTCTCGCGGCTGTGCTCGCCGAGGATCTGGCCGGCGTAGACCTGGACGTGCTCGCCGATGAAGAGGATCCCGCGCTCCTGCAGGCGGCCGAGGGAGTAGGCGTAGGTCTCGCCGGGCTCCATGACGATGAGGACGCCGCGCGGGCGGCTCTTCATCGGGCCGAGGTAACGCCCGTAGCCGGCGAAGGTGGCGGCCATGATGCCGGTGCCGCGGGTGTCGGTCAGCATCTCGCTGCGGTAGCCGATCAGGCTGCGAGTCGGGACCCGCAGCTCGAGGCGGGTGCGCCCTGGGCCGGCGCTGTCCATGGCCCGCAGCTCGCCGCCGCGCTGGCTGAGCTTGTCGATGATGACGCCGCTGTACTCCTGGTCGCACTGGACGACGAGGTCCTCGTAGGGCTCCTGGAGCTCGCCGGCCTCGTCGCGCCGGAGGATCACCTTCGGGCGCGAGACGCAGAGCTCGTAGCCCTCGCGCCGCATGGTCTCGATCAGGACGCCGAGGTGGAGCTCGCCGCGGCCGGCGACCTCGAACTCCTCGGCCGACTCGCCCGGGGTGACGCGCAGCGCGACGTTGGAGCGGACCTCGCGATCGAGGCGCTCGCCGAGCTTGCGCGAGGTGACGTACTTGCCCTCACGCCCGGCGAAGGGGCCGTCGTTGACGCGGAAGCGCATGGTCATGGTCGGCGGATCGACGTCGAGGCGCGGGAAGACGGTGCGCGCGGCTGGGTCCTCGGTGGTGAGGGTGTCGCCGACCTGGAGGGTCTCCATGCCGCAGATGGCGACGATGTCCCCGGCGACGGCGCGCTCGCGCTCGAAGCGGCGGAGGCCCTGGAAGCCGAGCAGGCGACGCACGCGGAAGACCTCGGCGACGCTCGGCGGGCCAGCCTCCTTGCCCGGGGCGGGGCGGGGCGGGTGGCGGAGCTGCGCGAGGCGGTCTCCGACGTTGATCTCGCCGCTGCGCAGGCGGCCGATCGCGACGTAGCCGAGGAAGGGGTCGTAGTCGAGGGTCGAGACCCACAGGGCGGCGCCTCCCTCGGTGATCGCCGGCGGCGGGGCGTGCTCGATGATGAAGTCGAGGATCCGCGTCATGTCGCCGCGCGGGGCGTCCGGGTCGGACATCGCGTAGCGCTCGCGCGCCGAGCAAAAGATGACCGGGAAGTCCATCTGCTCCTCGCTGGCGCCGATCGCCGCGAGGAGGTCGAAGGTG
>CAZMML010000153.1:0-7515 GCA_964567335.1 uncultured Nannocystis sp.
CGTCTGACCCTCCTCGGCACCGGCACCAGTTCGGGCGTGCCCGCGATCGCGTGCCCTCAGCGCCGTGAGCAGTCGACGCGCGAGCTCGGCCCGGGAGGGCTGGCCGAGTGCGTCCGGTCCAAGCACAAGGACGAGTTGGCGGCTCAGGTAGGCGTCGACCAGCGCCGGCGGTGCGAAGCTCATGCCCGCGACAATAGCCCGCGAACGCGCCCACATGTTGGTGCCAGCGCCGGACGGGTGTGTCGTCCGAGGTCGCGTCATCGAGGCCGGTCGGGTCCGGACTCTGCGCTTGGTTCGGCCGAGGAAAGGCGCGGGGTCGGTGACGCGTCAGTGGTGGGCGGGGGCCGGGGCCGCGCCGGGCGGGTCGCGCGGCGGCCAGAGGAAGTCGATCGGGCGCTGACGGAGGCGGCGGAGGACGGCGAGCGGGAGGGTCCACTGCTCGGACTGGGGGACGTCGCGGGCGCGCAGGGCGATCAGGAGGGCGCAGGCGAAGCTGACGCCGAAGTTGAGGAGGCCGATGAAGGCGATCCCGACCCACGCCCAGAACATCGCCACGATGCCGGCGGAGAGGCCGAGGGAGGAGATCGCGAGGGTCAGCGAGCCGCTCGAGAGGGTGACGTGGCGGACGTCGAGCGGCAGCCCGAAGAACTTGGCGAAGGCGGGGGTCATGCCGAGGAGGAAGCCGAGGGCGACGCTGCCGCCGAAGCCGGCCGCCTGGCGCTCGACGAAGCGGGCGGCGCGGGCCATCCGCTCGTGGCCGAAGAGCTTGCCCATGAAGTCGTGGTGCTCGATCGCCTCGGGCAGGCGGTGGTAGACGATCCAGTTCTCGAACCACCCGGCGGCGAGGCTCGACATCCACAGGAGGACGCCGGTCAGGGCGGCGAAGAAGATCGTGCCGGAGCCGAAGGGGTGGAAGCTGGCGAGCGTCGCCGCGGCGGTCTCGGCGTCGAGGAAGGGGTGCCCGGTGGTGGCCTTGTAGATCTGATCGCAGATGCCGGCGACGATGATCACGACGCCGACGTTGCCGACCGCGGCGGCGAACTGCGAGCGGCTGATCCGCATGATCAGGCCGACCAGCTCGACCAGGCGGTCGGGCCCGGCGCGCTCGCGGATCGTCCCGGCGAGCGCGGCCGCGGTCATCGAGGGCTGCTTGGTGGCGAGGGTGAAGCCGGCGAACTGGATCGCCAGGAAGCTGCCGGCGTAGACCAGCGACGAGAACAGGCCGTCGAGGAAGGGGGCGAAGTGGCCCCACTTGACGAGGTACTTGCCGACCGCGGTGCCGGCCGTGATCACGCCGCCGCCGCCCGCGGAGCCCATCATCAGCCAGTACTCGCGGCGGGTCGTGGTGACGTAGTGCTCGCCGGTCTTGCCGGCGCGCTCGATCACCTTGCGCGCGAGCAGGCGGAAGTTGTCGGCGACGAGCTGGCGGAGGCTGCGCTCGCCGACCGCGCCGCGCCCGAGGACCCGCAAGAGGACGTGGCGCTCGCGCGGGCGGCCGGTCGCCAGGGGGAGGAGCAGCTCGATGCGCGCGAGGCTGCGGTCGATGGCGTCGAGCGAGTAGACGACGTCGACGCTGACCCCGGACTCCTCGAGCCGGGCGTGGATCTGCGCGAGCTCGTCGCGGCACACGCCGAGCAGGCCGCCGACCTCGCCGAGGCCGACGCGGCCGAGGCGGTAGAAGGGCGACATGCGGAGGGCGGTCCGCGAGGTGCGGCCGCGGAGGTTCTCGCCGGTGCCGAGGACCGCGGTGCGGGCGGAGATCAGGCCGATGGCGTCGATCGCCGCGTCGCGCAGGGGTCCCCAGGCGTCGCCGAGCGAGGCGGCGAGGCGGCTCAGGAGCGGCTCGATCTCGGGCCTCAGCCAGGCGATGTCGTCCTCGTCGCGGACGATCCGGGAGGCCATGGCCGAGAGGTCGTGGGCGTCCGGCGGGTTGAGGAGGACGGCGCGAGAGATCCGGTCGCCGATCTCGGCGAAGAGGCCGCGATCGTTGGGCAGGCCGACGACCGCGAAGAGCTTCTCGGCGCTGGCCTCGGCGAGCAGCCCGCCGAGGCAGCGAGCGACGCGGAGCCGGGCGGCGGGGAGCTCCTCGAGGATCTTGACGAGGAGGCCGAGGCGGTACGACGCGGAGCGCTCCTCGTTCGGGCCGACGGCGCCGGCGACGATGAAGCGGCCGAGCTCCTCGATCGCCTTGTTACGCTCGATGAGCGGGCCGCTCGGCCGACAATCCTCGATCAGGGCGCGCAGGCGGGAGACCGCCCGGGTCGGGTCGAGCTGGAGCAGGCGGCAGAACTGGTCCACGCCGGGGATGTCGGTGGCGGCGGGGTCCTCCGTGGCGGCGGCGCTCTCCATTACGTGAACCAAAGTAGTGGAGATCGGGCGAGTCGACGAGCGGGGCGCCCGCGCCCGGAGGAGGCGCAGGGGCGAAAGAAAGCGGCGGCCTTTGATGTGTATCGTGGACCTGTATGTTGGGACAGTCGCCTGCATGGGCGCGCGCAGCGCGAGCGCGCGGGGGCGAACAGGCTGGACACGGCCGTGGTTTTCGTCCAGCGTGCTCGTGTGCGGGTCTTCGTTCTCGCAGGCGCCCTCGCCCTCGGATGCTTCGTCGATCTCGGGCTCCCCGGGTCGACCAGCGACGCGGAGTCGACCTCGACGATCACGACCACGACGACCGCGGTGGGGGGGAGCAGCGGGGTCGACCCAAGCGCGGGCCCGGCCGGGACGTCGACCGAGGGGATGAGCAGCGGAGGGAGCGGCCCCTGCGCCGTGGCTGGGGAAGGGTGCGGCGGCGAAGGCGCGTGCTGCGGCTGCCTCACTTGTCAGGACAGCGTGTGCGTCGCCCTCGCGGGCACTTGTGGGGCCTGCCAGACCTGCGGGACCGAGGGCGCGTGCGCGCTCGCGCTTCCCGGCACGAAGTGCAAGGTCGACGATGCGGCCTGCCAGGCGACGGCGTGGGGGGTCGAGGCGGGCGTGTGCTACCGATTCGAGGGCGGGGCGGGCTCGTGCCTCCCCGACGGCGTGTGCGGCGGGATCGTGTGCGCGGGGCAAGGCGAGCCCGTGGCGTCTTGTCCGGACGCGGCGTGCGTCCGCGCCGGCGCGTGCCAGGCGGGCCAGTCGGTCCGCGGGATCACGACCGCGTCGCTCTGCGAGGACGGCGTCTCGACGGTCGGCTGCGACTCGTACTGCGAGGGCGGGGCCGACGGCTCCTCCTACCATGCGACGGCCTGCATCGCCGGCGCGTGCGTCGAGACGGAGATCTTCACCTGCGGCGGCTACGCCTGCGACGGCCAGAACTGCGGCGCCACGTGCAGCGACAACGGCGGCTGCGACCCGAACTACGAGTGCCTGGGCGGCGCCTGCAACCCGATCCCGCCGCCCTGAGCGTCACAGCTCGTCGCGGGCCGGGGCGCCGCAGGCGAGCCACTCGCCGAGGCGGGCGCGCTCGTCGGCGGGGGGCGGACCGACCGGGGGCATGGTGTCGTTCTGGTCGCCCGCGCGGGCCCAGATCCGGTCCGCGTGCGCGCGGACGCCGGCGAGGGTGTCGAAGTCGAAGCCGAGCGGGGCGCCGGCGCGCTCGTCCGCGGCCAGCGCGGAGTGGTGGCAGCCGGTGCAGTAGGTGAGCCTGAAGGGGGCGCCGCAGTCCTCGAGCGAGAGCGCGCTGCCCTCGGGGCAGGGGCGCTCGGCGAGGCTGCCCCACGCGGGCGCGCCGGTGCCGGTCGAGGCGCCGCCGGTCGAGCCGCCGCTGCCCTCGGTCGCGCCGGTGCCGCTGTCGCCCTCGCTGGTGCCCTCTGGGTCCGGTCCCGAGGAGCAGGACGAGAGCGACAGGGCGAAGAGGACAGCCCACAGGTCACGCGGAGATCGCATCGAGCGGCTCCCCGTTGAGGATGTAGGTCGAGGGGTCGACGCCCACGAGCTTGAGCAGGCCGGCGGCGAAGTCGGCGTAGGTGATCGGGCGGCCCTTGGGGTCGACCGCGCCGGTCGAGAAGTCGACGGGGGCGGCGTCGAGGGCGTCGGTGGTCGCGCCGACGACCCGGCCGCCGGCGACGCCGGCGCCGAGCACGAGCGCGCTGGTGACGGGCCAGTGGTCCTTGCCCATCGTCGAGTTGAGCCGCGGGGTGCGGCCCATCTCGGAGGCGACGACGACCACGGTGTCGTCGAGGAGCTTGGCGGCGGAGAGCGACTGCATCAGGGTCGCGAGCCCCTTGAAGAGCTCCTCGTGCCGCGCGCCCTGGCTGGCGTTGTTGCTGTGGGTGTCCCAGTTGCCGCTCTCGATCTGCACCGAGTGACAGAGGCCGCGGGTCATGGCGTCGGTGGCGAGCTTGATCTGGGTGTCGAAGGTGCGGGTCAGCTCGAGCTCGCTGACCTGGCCGAGCTCGCGGAGGAGGTCGCCGCGGTCCAGCGCGTCGATGAAGTCCTGCACGCGGGCGTCGGCGGTCGCGGCGAGCTCGCGCTCGGCGCGGGCGCTGACGTGGGCGCGCACGAGCGCCTCCTCGTCGCCGCTCGGGACCAGCGGGAGCAGGGGGGCCCCCTGCGCCGGGAAGGTGTACTTGTCGTTGAGGAGGGTGACGATCTGGTTCGCCGAGCCGGTGCGGGCGGAGAGGGCGCCGTAGGGGCCGCTGAAGGCGGTGCGGCCGAGGATCAGGTAGGGCGCGGGGAGGTCGGGGGCGAGCTCGGCGGCCGCGATCGCGGCGACGTCGGCGGCGGCGCCGTCGGTGACGCCGGTGAGGATCCGGTGCTGACAGTCGGGGTGGGCGATCGAGGCGACCGCGACGCCGCGGACGACGGCGCAGCGATCGGCCCAGGCGTCGAAGAAGGCGGCGACGGAGGGGCGGGCGGGGTCGGTGAGGATGTCGAGGCCGCCGAAGTCCTTCACGGTCCCGGCCGGGGCGTCGACCCCGGCGAGGCCGGGCTTGGGGTCGACGGCGTAGGTGGTGTCCCACCCGCCCTGGGCGAACACCAGGACGAGGCGGCGCGGCGGGCCGGCGGGGGCGGCGGCGAGGCGGCGCCCCTGGGAGGCGAGCGCGGCCGCGCCGAGGGCGACGAAGCTTCTCTTGAGCCAGGTACGTCGGGTCAGGGCGTTCATGACAGGTCCTCGATCAGTAGAAGGCGATCCGCACGTCCTGCAGGAGGGCGAGGAGGGTGAGCTTCCAGGCGCGCTTCACGTCGCCCGGGGCGAGCTTCAGCGCGCCGCGGAAGAGCTCGAGCGTCTCGTCGACGGCGGGGTCGTCCTCGGCGAGGTCGACGCCGAAGAAGCGGCGGTGGATCAGCGCGAGCTGCGGGCGCAGGTCGGCCTCGCCGGTGTCGACGGCCGACACGAGGGTGAAGAGGCGCCGCTCGGCCTGCGGCGCGGCGAAGTCGTCCTCGACGAGGTCGTTCGCCGCCTGGCGGGCCAGCGCCCGCAGCACGAGGCTCGCGGTGGCGCTGTAGGTGTACGAGGGGCGGGTGACGTAGATCGCGTCGATGCCGCCGGAGAGCACGTGGTAGCCGATCAGGGTGTCGTCGAGGAGGTCGATGACGCCGGCCCCGTAGGCGCTCAGGTCGGTGCGCCAGCGGAAGCCGGTCAGGTCCTGGACCAGGCGGGCGAGCTGGACCGGCCGCGCGCGCAGGCGCGAGTCCGCCGCGGCGAAGTCGTCGGCGAGCACGAGCGCCTTGACCATCGCCTTGTAGTCGAAGCCGCTGTCGAGCAGCGCGCCCTGCAGCGCCGCGGCGCGCTCGTGCGGGACGTCGGCGAGGTCGAGCTGGTGGAAGTGAGCGTAGGCGCGGGTGGCGGCGCAGAGCGAGAAGCGCGGGTCGCTGGCGACGAAGCGGCCGAGGTCGGCGAGCGTGGTCCCCGGGGTGCCGAAGTAGTGGGGATCGCGGCGGTCGACGCCGAGGATGTTGGTGAAGAAGCCCTCGGAGTAGTTGTCGATCGGGTAGGTCTGCAGCGTCGGCGGGGTCGCGGGCACGTAGCCCCAGAAGAAGCTCGCCAGCGGGTCGAGGGTCTGGTGGCACGCGGCGCAGGTCGCGTTGTCCTGGACGGCGTCGGCGACGACGTTGGGGTCGGCGAGGTTGATCGTCGAGTCGACCTCGAGGTCGCGGTCGAGGAAGTCGACGCAGAGGAAGGCGCGCGCGATCGCGTTGGCGCGGCCGCGGTTGGCGTTGGTGCGGGTCGAGTCGTGGCGCTGGAAGACCCACGAGTCGGCGAGCACCCCCGCGCCGCGCCGATCCGCGGGGGCCGGCTGGAGCTGCCAGGGGTCGCCCTGCGCGTCGAAGGGGAGGCCCCACGCGCCGGCGGAGGCGGCGCTGACCATGAGCTGGTCGCTGGTGACGATCTCCTTGTAGGGGCGACCCTCGGCGACGACGTGCTCGATCAGCCGCAGCGGGGCCTCCATGATCGCGCGGTTGGCCTCGTAGATGTCCATCCCCGCGAGGGTGTCCTTGGCGAGGAAGCCGGCCGGGGGAGCGGCGAAGTCGGCGAGCAGGAGCAGCGCGTCGTTGTGGAGGTCGCGGACGGTCGCGCCGAAGTCCGCCGAGTCGAGGTAGCCGTCGACGATCGAGGCCAGCGCGCCGGGGTCCTTGTCGACGGCGGCGAGCTCCTGCTCGCTCGGCCTTCGGCCGCGGAGGGCGGTCGAGATCCGCAGGAGGCGTGCGCGCGGGGCGAGCAGCTCGTCGCCCGCGCCGGCGGCCTCGCCGGCGGCGGCGCCGGCGCCGGTCGAGCCGGTGCCGCTGGAGCCCTCGGAGTCGGTGGTGGCGGGGGTCCCTCCGCCCTGGCACGCGAGGGCCAGGAGGAGGATCAAGGCGGGTGCTCGCGTCACGGGGCCCTCCCTTTCACGCGCCGTGCCGCGGCGGCGAGGCTGCAGGCGACGGATCTGCGGGGTGCTGTGGCAGGTCGCAACGCTGCAAGATACCACGCGGCGCTCGGCCCAGGCTCGCGGGCGCGCCGACCCTCGGGCCGGACGAGCGAGCGGCCGCTCGACTCGGCGTGCACACGCGGTCCGCGCGTCCGCGTGCGCGAGGGCGAGGGGTGGCGACGCCCCCATGATCCCAGTATGGTCGCCTCATGTCGCCTCGCCTGCTCGCGTGGTTCCTCGGCCTGACCTTCGCGGGCTGCGGCGACCGTGTGCTCGTGGACAGCGCGACGGAGACCACCGCAGGTACTTCGCCGTCGACCGACACGTGCGCGACGGGGTGCGCGCTCGACGTGCCCGCGCCTGCGTGCGACTTCTTCGCCCAGGATTGTCCGGTCGGCCAGAAGTGCAGCTCGGACGGCGGGGGGCCGCTGTGCGTGCCGGTCGATCCTGACCCGGGCGTGCCCGGAGACCCCTGCGTCGTCCAGAGCCCGGGCGTCGACGACTGCGCGCTCGGCGGTTACTGCTGGGTTGACGAGGTATGTCACCCGCTGTGCAAGGGGACGGCCGAGATGCCGATCTGCCCAGAAGGCCAGATCTGCGTCAAGGGCGACGGCGTGATCCCGATCTGCACCCTCGCCTGCGACCCCCTGGTGCAGGACTGTCCGGAAGGTCAGGTGTGCGTGATCCC
>CAZMML010000154.1:0-7511 GCA_964567335.1 uncultured Nannocystis sp.
CTCGACAACCACCTCCGCTTCGGCGCCCTCTGCGACGCCGCCGCCTGGCTCGCCGGACCGGAGGGCGGCGAGCGCTGGCGGCCCGACCTGATCCACGGCCACGACTGGCAGTCGGGCCTCGCCCCCGCCTACGTCGCGTTGATGCCGCCCAGCCTCCGCCCCGCGACGATCACCACGATCCACAACCTCGCCTATCAGGGCGTCTTCCGCGCCGACACCATGCTGGCGCTCCGCCTCCCCGCCGCCATGTTCGACGTCCGCGGCGTCGAGTACTACGGCCACCTCGGCTTCCTCAAGGCCGGCCTCTACTACAGCGACGCGATCACCACCGTCAGCCCCACCTACGCGCGCCAGATCCAGACCGAGACCTACGGCCACGGCATGCACGGCCTCCTCCGCCGCCGCGACGGCGAGCTCTTCGGGATCCTCAACGGCATCGACGCCGACCTGTGGGACCCCGCGACCGACAAGCACCTGCCCCACCGCTACAGCGAAGGCGACCTCTCCGGCAAGCGCGCCTGCAAGCTCGCCCTGCAGCAGGAGCTCGGCCTCCATCAGGACCCCGACGCGCCCCTCTTCGTCGTCGTCAGCCGCCTCATCACCATGAAGGGCCTCGACCTGCTCCTCAGCGCCGGGCGGGCCCTCCTCGAGGGCGGCGGCCAGCTCGCGGTCCTCGGCTCCGGCGAGGGGCAGCTCGAGGACGGCTACGCCCAGGCCGCTCGCCTCAACCCCGGCCGCGTCGCCTACCGCGGCGGCTACAACGAGCCGCTCGCCCACCGCCTCCAGGCCGGCGGCGACGCGATCCTCGTCCCCTCGCGGACCGAGCCCTGCGGCCTGACCCAGATGTACGGCCTCCGCTACGGCACGATCCCGGTCGTGCGCCGCACCGGCGGCCTCGCCGACAGCGTCGTCGACGCCACCCCCGCCGCCCTCGCCGCCGACGAGGCCACCGGCGTCGTCTTCAACGACATCGACGCGCCCGCGCTCGCGTGGGCGATCACCCGCACGATCGAGCTCTACCGCCACCGCCCGCTGTGGCACCAGCTCGTGCGAAGCGCCATGCGGCAGGACTTCAGCTGGCGGCGCAGCGCCGCCCGCTACCTCGCGCTCTACGAGCGCCTCGTCCGCCGCTGATCCTCAGAAGCGCGCCGCGCCGCCCAGCACGAAGCCCGTGGTCGTCGGCGCCGCCCCGAAGCTGACGCCGTGCTTCTGCAGCTTCGCCATCCCGGACGACTTCTCGCGGCGGACGAAGAGCAGCGTCGTGAACGCGATCGTCGACACAGCGAAGATCCCGCCCGCGACCAGGAGCCCGGTCGTCGCGGTGGCGAGCCCCTCGTTCTTGCTGCACTGCGCGGTCACCGTGTCGTTGCCGACGTTCCGGGCGTTCTCGCAGATGTTCTGACCCATCCAGTAGGGGACCTGCGTGTCCGGGTCCGCGTCCTTGTCGTAGGTCGCCTTCGCGAGGTCCGTCAGCTTATTGTACGCCGAGCCGTTCGGCCGCCGCCACGTCATCCACAGCCCGATCGCCGCCCCGAACGAGGCCACGGTCAGCGCCGCCGACACCCCGAGCCCCGCCTTCTTCCAGCCCGGCACGTTGTCCTGCTTGCCCCACACCAGCCGCGACGACGCCGGCGCCGGCTCCGGCTCCGTCGGCTCCGGCTCCGGCTCCGTCTTCGTCGGCTCCGGCTCGGCCTGCTTCTCGGGCCCGAGGACCTTCGCCACCAGCCCCTTCGCCGTCGCCTGCACCTGACCCGCCTCGAGGGACCCCAGAGGCACCTCCTCGGTGATCGTCTTCTGCACGTTCACCGAGGCCACGTCGAGCATGCTCAGGGTCAGCACGAAGCCCCCCTGGCTCTTCGTCAAGGACCCGTAGACCAGGGTGTCGACCCCGAGCGTCTTGCCGCCGTCCGCGAGGCACTTCGGCGCCGGCGGCTCGTCGCAGCCCATCGTCAGCTTCAGCTCGGAGAGCGACATCTCGCGCCCGCCGCCGACCCCCCGCGCCGCGAACTCGGACTGCAGCGCCTTCGTCAGCGCGGCCGCCTTCGCGGCGTCGTCGCCCTCGAGGGTCAGCACGGACCCCTTCCCCGCGAGCGCGGCCGCGGCCGCGGCCGGCGCGGGCAGGAAGGAGATCGACAGAGCGAGCGCGGTCAGAGCGGCGCTCGCCGACGTGTGCGGCCTTCGCAGACAGATCGACATGGCGGAAGGTAACGCTTACACAGGAAGGCGCCCCTAGGGAAGCCCCACCTGTCACCTGGCCCCTGCGGGGCCGACGCGGCATCATCCCCCCGCGTGCCCGCCGGCCCCCTCCCGCCACTGCGCCTCCGCCACAGCCTCGCCGCGCGGATCGCCGCCCTCGTCGCCCTCGTCGTCGTCACGAGCGGCATCGCCTCCCTCCTGATCATCCGGGAGCTCCGCGCGCTCCAGGTCAGCTTCGACCTCCTCACCATCGTTTACGTCGAGTTCAACAAAGATCTCACCACCGCCTACCGGCAGTCGGTCCGCATCGGCATGCGCTTCGAGAGCGCGAGCGAGCGCGGCAGCGAGGCCCAGCGGATGACCCCGGGCGCCGAGGCCACCCTCGCCGAGGCGCTCGAGGCGCGCGCCGAGCTCGTCCAGCAGGCGCGCGCGGTCCTCGACGACGCGATCGCCAACCCCGACCGCGTCGGCGGCGAGGCCGCCACGGCCCCGCTCCGCGACTTCCGCGAGGTCCTCGCCCGCCTCGAGGACCTCGCCGCCACCGCCGCCAACCTGCCGCCAGGTGAGGCGCTCCTGGAAGTCCGCGCCCAGAACGAGATCACCGAGCTCTTCCGCCGCCTCGACGACCAGGTCTCGCGCGCGATCATGGACCTGCGCATCCAGGTGCGCGATCGCGAGCGAGAGACCGAGCGCACGATCGCGATCCTGACCGCCGCCACCGTCCTGATCGCCCTGATCGCCGCGCTCGCCGCGGTCTGGACGCTGCGCCCCCTGCGGCGGCTCGCGCTCAGCGTCCGCCAGCTCGGCCGCGGCGACTGGGCCGAGCGGATCCCCGCCGCCAGCGCCCCCCGCGACGACGAGGTCGGACGCCTCGCCGCCGAGTTCAACCACATGGCCGAGGCGCTCCAGGAGCGCGAACGGCGGCTGATCCGCGGCGAGCGCCTCGCCGCGATCGGCCAGCTCGCCGCCCAGGTAACCCACGAGATCCGCAACCCGCTCTCGAGCGTCGCCCTCAACGTCGAGCTCCTCGGCGACGAGATCGCCTCTGCGGGCCCCGAGGCCGAGCACCTCTTGCGCAAGATCACCGCCGAGATCGACCGCCTCACCGTGATCACCGAGGACTACCTCGGCCTCGTCCGCCGAAAGCTGCCCGAGCGCGTCCCCATCGACCTCGCCGCCGAGCTCGCCGGCCTGCTCGACTTCATGGCGGAGGAGCTCGCCGCCGCCGGCGTCGAGGTCAGCGCCGAGCTCCCCGGTCCGGCTTGGGTCCTGGGCGACGCCGGCCAGCTCCGGCAGGTCTTCATGAACCTCTTGCGCAACGCCAAGGAGGCGCTTGCGAGCGTCGCCGGCGATCTCTCCTCGGACACGCTTCGGACCCCGGGCGTGCGGGTCACGCTCCGCGCCGAGGCGGACCTCGTCCGCGTCACCGTCGAGGACAAGGGCCCGGGCCTCGCCGCCGCCGACGTGGACAAGGTCTTCGAGGCCTTCTTCACCCGCAAGCCGCAAGGTACGGGCCTCGGGCTGGCGATCGTCCAGCAGATCGTCCAGGACCACGAGGGCGCGGTACGCGTCGCGGCGACCGGCCCCGCCGGGACCGCCTTCGAGGTCGCCCTCCCGGCTTGCGCTCCCCCGGCCCCCTCCGTATCCTCGCCTTGAGTCCCATGCACCCGCTCCGCGCCCTCCTCGTCGCCGCCCTCGCCCTCACCTCGGGCTGTAACTTCATCTTCAACCCCGACGGCGACGGCATCCTCCGCTGCGACAACCCCGACGACTGCGACGCCCCGCTCTTCGACGTCCTCTCCGACAACCGCAGCCAGTCCGCGTGCGGCGCTGGCGGGGCCGCCGCTGGCGACTTCACCAAGAGCGCCGACAACAAGGTCTGCTCGATCGTCGACAAGGAAGACGTGAGCTGCGACCCCGCCGACGTCGGCGCCGACACCCCCTTCGGCGTGGCCCACGCGGAGGCCGAGAAGCAGGCCGGCGCCTACAAGTCCTGCCTCACCCTCGGCCTCGCCAACGGCAGCGCCGGCTGCCCGCCCACCGCCAGCGGAACCTGCGACGCCGGCCTCGTCGCCCGGACCTACAACGTCCTCACCCCCGACGACACCGTCGAAGAGCGAGAGGTCTGCGCACCCAAGGGCGTCAACGCCATCGAGCCCAACTCCGCGCTCGTCGGCTTCGACGTCCGCGACCAGCACTGCCGCGCCTACTTCTGCGACGAGAGCTTCGTCTGCAACCGCAGCAAGGGCCGCTGCGTCCGCTGCGACCCCGACGGCATCTACGGCGAGGGCGGCTGCGGCGAGCTCTACTTCAACGGCACGCCCTCCACGGTCTACAAGGACGGCGAGTGCCCGGATAAGTCCACCGACGGCTCGACCTACTTCGGCGCCGTCGTCATGGCCCCCGTCGGCCCCTGAGCGATGGCCGGCGACGCGCGCCCGCTCCTCCAGATCCTCCGCGGCGCCGAGCTCCACGCCCCCGAGCCGCTCGGGCGCATGGACGTGCTCCTCGCGGGCGGGACGATCGCCGCGCTCGCGCCTGAGCTCCCCGCGATCCCCCTCGCCCAGGAGCACGACCTCCGCGGCCTCCGCCTCGTCCCCGGCCTCATCGACGCCCACGTCCACCTCATCGGCGGCGGCGGCGAGGCCGGCCCGAGCACCCGCGTCCCGCCCGTCACCCTGACCCAGCTCTCGCGCGCCGGGATCACCACCGTCGTCGGCGTCCTCGGCACCGACGGCACCACCCGCAGCGTTGAAGACCTCGTCGCCCGCACCCTCGGCCTCCGCCACGAGGGCCTCAGCGCCTACTGCTACACCGGCAGCTACGAGCTCCCCGTCCCGACCCTCACCGGCTCCGTCCGCCGCGACCTCGCCTTCGTCGACCCGATCATCGGCGTCGGCGAGCTCGCCCTCTCGGACCACCGCTCCTCGCAGCCCACCCTCGACGAGCTCCTCCGCGTCGCCGCCGACGCGCACGTCGGCGGCATGATCTCCGGCAAGGCCGGGATCGTGCACCTCCACATGGGCGACGGCCGCCGCGGCTTCGACCTGATCCGCCGCGCGCTCGAGCAGAGCGAGCTCCCCCCGCGCGTCTTTCACCCCACCCACATCAACCGCAACCGCCGCCTCTTCGCCGAGGCCGCTGACCTCGCCGCACGCGGCTGCACCCTCGACGTCACCGCCTTCCCGCCCGAAGAGGACCCCGGCGACAGCCTCTCCGCCGCCGACGCGATTGAGGCCTGGCTCACCGCCGGCCTCCCGCCCGCCCAGCTCACCTGCAGCTCCGACGGCGCCGGCTGCATGCCTGTGTTCGACGCCCACGGTCACATCTGCGCGATGGACGTGGGTCGCCCCGCCACCCTCAGCGACACCCTGCGCGACCTGCTCGCCCGCGGCCGCCCGCTCGCCGAGGTCCTGCCGATCTTCACCCGCAACGTCGCCGATCTCCTGCGCCTCCCTCACAAGGGCCGCCTCGCCGTCGGCGCGGACGCCGATCTCCTCGCCCTCGACCACGAGGGCCGCGTCGACAGCGTCCTCGCCCACGGCGCCTGGCTGGTGCGCCGCGGCGAAATAGTGGTATTCGGCCCCTTTGAGAGGTCACGCCCGTGAGCCCCGCACGCGTCGAAGAGCACCACACCCGCGGCTGGATCGTCCCGGTCGGCGGCGCCGAGGACAAGGAACAGGACGCCGTCATCCTCCGCCGCTTCCTCGAGGTCAGCGGCGGCGCCGCCGCCCGGATCGCCGTCATCCCCACCGCCTCGCGCATGCCCGACACCGGCAGCCGCTATGAGGCCCTCTTCCGCCAATTCGGCGCCAGCGAGGCCCGCTCCCTCCCCTTCGAGACCCGCGCCGACGCCGAGCGCCCCGACTGGCTCGCCTGGCTCGACCAGGCGACCGGCGTCTTCCTCACCGGCGGCAACCAGCTCCAGCTCAGCACGATCCTCGGCGGCACCGACGTCGCCCGCGCGATCCGGCGCCTCAACGCCCGCGGCGTCACCGTCGGCGGGACCTCCGCCGGCGCCGCGATCCTCTCGGAGCACATGATCGCCTTCGGCCAGAGCGGCGCGACCCCCAAGGCCGGCCTCGCCTCCCTCGCCCCCGGCTTCGGCCTCACCAACCGCCTCGTCATCGACCAGCACTTCCGCCAGCGCGACCGCCTCGGCCGCCTCCTCTCGGTCCTCGCCTACAACCCCTTCGCCGTCGGCCTCGGCCTCGACGAGGACACCGCCGCCTTCCTCGGCCCCGACGACACCCTGCACGTCGAGGGCGCGGGCGCGATCACGCTCGTCGACGTCTCCCGCCTGCAGTACTCGTCCATGGCATTCGCAGGACCCGGCGATCCGGTCTGCCTCACCGGCGTCACCTTGCATATCCTCCCGAGGGGCGCCCGCTACAACTTGCACACCCGCGAGGCGATCCCGCCGCCGCCCCCGCCCGACACCTCAGACTGACCCGGCCCGCCACTTCCCCGCCTGACCGGAGGGACATCATGCAGATCCTCGAGCGTCGCGTCTACCGCGGCCCCAACCTCTACGCGCACTTCCCGGTGATCCGGCTCAGCCTCGACCTCGGCGAGCTCGAGCACTGGCCCAGCGCCACGATCCCCGGCCTCGTCGACGGCCTGCTCGCAGCGATCCCCAGCCTCCGCCAGCACACCTGCTCGTACGGCGACGCCGGCGGCTTCGTCCGCCGCCTCAGCGAGGACCACGGCACCTGGCTCGGCCACGTCCTCGAGCACGTCGCCATCGAGATCCAGGTCCTCACCGGCGCCAAGGTCAGTTTCGGCAAGACCCGCGGCACCGGCGTCGAGGGCCAGTACTTCGTCGTCTTCGAGTACGAGGAGGAGCGCGTCGGCGAGGCCGCCGGCGACCTCGCGCTCGACCTCCTGCACTCGCTCCTCCCCGACCAATTCGAGGGCAAGCGGCTCGTCCCGCCGGACTTCAACTTCCAGTCCCGCCTCGAGGACCTGATCGCCTTCGCCCAGAAGCGCCAGTTCGGCCCCTCCACCGCCGCGCTCGTCCGCGCCGCCGAGAAGCGCGACATCCCGTGGATCCGCCTCAACGACCAGTCGCTGGTCCAGTTCGGCCACGGCCGCTACCAGAAGCGGATCCGCGCGACCGTCACCAGCGAGACGCGCCACATCGCCGTCGAGATCGCCAGCGACAAGGAGGAGACCAACAAGATCCTCGGCGACCTCGGGATCCCCGTCCCGCGCCAGGTCACCGTCCGCAACGTCGAGCGCGCCGTCCAGGCGGCCGAGCGCCTCGGCTACCCCGTCGTCGTCAAGCCGCTCGACGCCAACCACGGCCGCGGCGT
>CAZMML010000155.1:0-4270 GCA_964567335.1 uncultured Nannocystis sp.
TCGCGGCGCGCTCGGAGATCGCCTCGAGGGCGCTGTCGGCCTGGGCGCTCTGCTCCCGGCCGAGCTCCGGGCCGTAGGTGCCGGTGAGCCGCGCGCCGAGGCTCTGCACGTAGCCCAGCGCGGCGCGGAGGACGAGGTCGCTGCGGAGGAGAAAGCGGTAGCCGAGGTCGGCGAGGATCCGGCGACGCGAGCTCTGGAGGTCCACGGGCGTGCGGGGGTCGGCGCCGAGGTCGGCGCCCGCGACCGACTCGAGGGTCGCCACGCTGGTGAGGCCGCTGCCGAGGACGCAGCCGGTGTAGCCGCCGCGGACCTCGAGCCCGCGCCGCGCGAGCGGGCGGACGCCGAGGGCGGCGCGGATGACGAGCGCACGGCGCGACGCGTCGCGCGCGAGGGCGGCCGCCGGGCGCGAGGGGCCGGAGAGCGCGCTCTGCAGGCTCAGGTAGGCGTTCGGCAGGGCGCCGGCCTCGGCCTGGGCGAGCACGCGGACAGGGGTCTCGACCTGGAGGCTCGCGCCGACGGAGATCGGGACAGATGTCCCTCCAGACAGATCGATGACCCAGCCGCGCGGCAGGCGGGCGCGGTGCCTCGCGGGCGCCGGGGGGCTCGCGGCGACACTCACGGCGGGCGCGGGCGCGGGCAGCGGGGTGGGGGCGGCGCGTCGCTGCGGGACGGCGGTCGGCGGCGGAATCGCGGGCGCGGGCTCCTCGCGGGGTGGTGAGCTCGGGTCCTCGGCGCCGCTCGGAGCTGCGGCGGGCTCGAGGGGAGCGACGAGGCAGGCGACGAGCGCGGGCAAGAGGGTCATGACAGCAGGATGCCAGGGCCGCGGCGCGTCGAGCGGGAGAGTTGCAGGCGCGTCCTCGCCAGGCGCGGGTCGGCGCAGGCCCGCGGGCGCGCGCTCGGGCGAGCGTCAGGGCGCGCGGGGGCGTTGCGCTGACGCGGGGTCCTCGGGCAACTTCGGGCCGATGCCGAGTGACGACGTCTCTCTGAGCCGGACGCTCCGCGGCCGCGTGCTCTGTCCGGACCCGGAGCGCCCGCGGTTGGGGCTGCTCCCGGACGCGCTGGTGACGATCACCGGCGACGGGACGATCGCGGGCGTGGAGCCGGCGGGGCCGGAGTGCGAGCTGCAGGAGAGCTTCCCCGGCGCGGTGATCATGCCGGGCTTCGTGGACGCGCACGTCCACTTCCCGCAGACGCGGGTGATCGGCAGCGCGAGCGGGCCGCTGCTGCGCTGGCTCGAGCGGACGGTCTTCCCCGAGGAGGCGCGCTTCGCCGACCTGCGCTACGCGGGCGCGGTCGCGTGGGAGTTCTGCGAGGCGCTGGTGCGGCAAGGGACGACCTGCGCGGCGATCTACGGGTCGAGCCACCCGGCCGCGACGGACGTGCTCTTCGACGAGCTCGACCGCCGCGGGCTGCGGGCGCTGGCCGGGCTGACGCTGATGGATCGAGGCGCGCCGCAGAGCCTGCTCTTGGGGCCAGGTGAAGCGCTGGCGGCGTGCGGGCGCCTCATCGATCGCTGGCACGGCCACGACCGCGGGCGCCTGCGCTTCTGCGTGACGCCCCGCTTCGCCCTGAGCTGCAGCCCGGAGCTGCTCCGCGGCGCGGCCGAGCTGGCCGCGTCGCGCGGGCTCCACGTCCAGACCCACCTGTCCGAGAACCTGGACGAGCTCCGCGCGGTCGCGGCGGCGTTCCCGGGGGCGGACGACTACCTCGCGGTCTACGAGGACCACGGCCTCTGCGGGCCGCGCACGCTCTTCGCCCACGCGATCCACCTCGGCGGGGGGGAGTGGGACCGG
The DNA here is from genome assembly GCA_964567335.1 of uncultured Nannocystis sp. Lineage (GTDB taxonomy): Bacteria > Myxococcota_A > Polyangia > Nannocystales > Nannocystaceae > Nannocystis. Next base: position 1,794 of record CAZMML010000155.1, read on the forward strand.
GTGGCCGCGGCCGGCGCAGCGGTCGCCCACTGCCCGGACAGCAACTTCTTCCTCGGCAGCGGGTGCATGCGCCTCCGCTCGGCGACCGAGCGGGCGATCCGCGTCGGGCTCGGGACGGACGTCGGCGCGGGGCGGAGCTTCTCGCTCCGGCAGGTGGCGGCGAGCGCGTACGACGCGAGCCTCCTCGTCGGGGCGCCTGTGGCGGCCGAGGAGCTGCTGTGGCTGGCGACCCGCGGCGGCGCCCGTGCGCTCGGGCTGACGTCGACCATCGGCTGTCTGGCGCCGGGCTACGAGGCGGACCTCGCGGTGCTCGACGCGCCGATCACCTCGAGCCGCGAGGTCCTCTTCGACGCGCTGGCGTTCCGTCGCGACGCCGGACCGGCCCGCGCGGTGTTCGTGCGCGGGCGCCTGCTCCGCGGGGCGGCGGCCCCGGCGCCGACGAGCGCCTAGCGCCGCTCAGTCGATCGGGTGCATGGCGCCGCGGATCGTCTGGTGGACGACCTGCGCGCCGACCTCGAGGCGCTGAGCGATGTCCTCCATGACGTGGAGCTCCTCGTCGCTGACCGCGCCGTCGGCGGCGGCCACGATCGTCAGGTGCTGCACGAGCTGCGCCCGGTTCCTGAGCGGGACCTCGAGCGCGTCCTTGATCCGCCCCGCGAGGTCGCCGAGCACCTTCGTCACGTCGGTGGGCGCGTCGGCGTGATCCGAGCCGAGCAGGCGCCCGATCGCCTCGAGCTCCGCCGGCTCGACCCCGCCGGAGGCCGCCGCCACCGCGATCCCGGCGGTGTAGAGCAGCCGCCGCAGGGTGTCGGAGGTCTGGTTCTTCTCCTCGAGGTAGGAGGGCTCCATGAGCTGCAGGTCGCGCTCGACCAGCGCCTCGACCTCCTCGAGCGGCCAGGAGCTGTCGGTCGACTGCCCGAGGGCCGCGCGGTACGCGTCGGAGCGGCTGAACGCCCACACCGCGCGCACGCGGACCGGGTTGTAGGGGTGCGTGCTGAAGCAGTCGAGGGTGTCCTCGTCGTACTCCTTCTCGCGCGCCTCGGGCGCGGAGGCCAGGCTCTCGACCTGGCGCGCGAAGGTCGCGAGGTCGGGCCTCACGCGCGGGCTCGCCATGCCGCTCGCCAGCTTGAAGAAGCCGCTCGCGGCGGCCTCGGGGTCGCGCGCGCAGAGCAGGCCGATCCGGTCGGCCGAGAGCTCGGCGCTGCGGCACCACGCGTAGAGGCGGAGCGAGGTCGGGCGCGACACGAAGGGGATCCCGAGCTCCTCGATCGTCGCGGTCACCGGCATCGGCAGGCCGTAGTGGTCGAAGGCGGCGTGGCCGAGCTCGTGGCCGATCACGAAGCGCAGCTCCGCGGGCGTGAAGGCCTCGAGCAGGCGGCTCGACACTGTCAGCACGGTCGGCCCCTTGACCTCGCGGTAGCAGGTCGCGTTGAACTGGTGCTCCGGCGTCACGTACACCTCGACCGGCGAGGTGTACCCGAGCATCTCCTTGCACTCGGTGACGGTGTCGGCGATCTCCGGCGACATCGAGCGCGTCAGCCGCAGGGTCGACGAGAGCAGGTTGCGTCGGTAGCCGTAGCCCTTCCCGCCGCGGTACTCACGGAGCTTCGCCAGCGCCTTCTTGACGCCGAAGTCGGACATGAGCTCGTCGCGGAGCTGCTGCTCGCGACGGACCTGGAACTGACGCGGGTCGATCCTCATCGGCGCCCCTTGTACCACGGGGGCGCGGGGCCGTGCAGACTCGCAGGACGCACACGCGAAGAGCGCCGCCCGGCCCCGAGCGGCGCTCTCGCTGCCGAGCTCGCGCTAGGAGCGGGCGTACTTGAGGGACAGCACCTCGAGGATCTTCTGCGCCAGCGCGTCATCGACCTGGAGCACGCGCTGCATCGCCTCGAGCATCGCGTCCTCCGACTCGTCGACGTCGCCGCTCGACATGGCGATGTCCGCCGCGAGCAGGTAGCACTTGTTCTTGACCGTCTGCGTCGAGAGGTCGCCCAGCGCCTTGACCGAGTCCTTGAGGTTCGGGAAGCGCTTGAGCACCTTCGTCGCCTCCTGGTACACGTCGCTGAACTCCTTGCCCTCGAACTCGGGGACCGAGTTGAAGTACGCCTCGACCGTCGGGATCTCCTGGTCGTCGAAGCTCCCGTCCGCGCCGCACATCAGCAGCATCGCGTGGAGCAACAGAGCGTCGTCGGTGGGCTTCTTCTGCGGCGTGACTTTGCCGGTCAATTTGGAGAGCAGACCCATGAATTCCTCCTTGATCCCGCAGCGCGGGCGCCGCGAGTGTCTGCGACCCCGCGCTCCGGCACAAGCCCCCGGACGCCAAAAAGAGCGCGCCAGGGCGCACCCGTGGGCGACCCGGACGGAGATCTCCCCCGTCAGGGGCAGCGCTGCGCGCTGAAGGAGCCCACGAGGTCGACCGTGTTGAGCACGAAGGGCGCGCTGGTATCGACGGCGACGAAGCGGAGGTCGCCCTC
>CAZMML010000155.1:4280-7503 GCA_964567335.1 uncultured Nannocystis sp.
AGCACGAAGGGCGCGCTGACGTCGCAGAGGCGTCCGACGACCTGGGTGGCGTCGATCGCCAGCACCTCCAGCGTCGCGGTGATGTCCCCTTCCATCTCTCCGCACGCCCCCGCGCCCTCGTCGACGCCCTTCTCGCGGAAGCCCGCGAAGGGGTCGCCCCTGAGGGTGTAGAGCCCCGGGGCCTGCATCTCGGCGGGGAGGACCAGGTGTACCAGCCAGTTCGGGCCGCAGGAGAGCGGCCCGACCGGGTCTTCACAGGTGCTCGCCGTGCTGGCGAGGCGCACGATCAGGGAGTCCGACTGTACAAAGGCGAGCGCGGCGCCGCTGATCGGGTCCGTGGCGCCGGCGCAGGGGCTCGGGCCGTCGGGTGCGCCCGAGCCGGAGGTCTGGTCCTGATCGCCGCTCGAGCCGGCGGAGCTCGAGCTCTCCGCGCCGGTGGACCCGTCCGACTCAGCCGGTAGATCGCCGATGAGGGGGAGCGTGGGCTCCTGCTTTGCGTCGCACCCGAGGCAGAGGAGCAGGAGGAGCGCGCGAGGCCCGGCGGAGGTCATGGTCTCACCATGCTATCCCAGCGCGGCAGGGTCCGGGGCGCGCGGCCGCGCCTGTAAAGCGCTGGTAAAGCGCCGGTAAAGCAGGGTGTCCGGGGCCCCAACCGGGCGAATAGTGGAGCGCGAGCGCGGGTCTCTCCCGGCGCTCCACAACGAGGCCCACGATGCTGCGCAAGATCTCCCCCATCCTCCTCTCCCTGCCCCTCTTCCTCTCCGGCTGCGACAAGGACGAGTCCGGCGAGCCGCAGGGCCCGACGGACCGCGCGGCCGAGACGCACGGGCCGCGCTGGCTCGCCAAGCTCGACGTCGACGGCGACGGCGCGCTCTCGCGGGACGAGGTCAAGGACAAGCGCCGCCTCTCCGAACGCTTCGCCGAGCTCGACGTCGACAAGGACGACAAGCTCAGCAAGGACGAGCTCGCCGCGCTCGGGCCGCATCACGGGCGCGGGCGCGGCGGTCGTCACCACGGCAAGGGCGGGCCGGGGGCGCGCGGCGAGCACAAGCTCGCCAAGCTCGACGTCAACGGCGACGGCGTCCTCGCTCAGGACGAGGTCAAGGACCACCCGCGTCTCGCCGAGCGCTTCGCCGAGCTCGACACGGACAAGAGCGGCGCGCTCTCCCGCGACGAGCTCGCCGCGGGGCACCCCGGCAAGGGGGATCCGCAGGCGCGCGCCGCCCACAAGATCGCCAAGCTCGACGCCGACAAGGACGGCGCGCTCTCCCGCGACGAGGTCCAGGGCCACCACCGCCTGAGCGAGCGCTTCGCCGACCTCGACGCCGACAAGGACGGGCGGCTCACCCAGGCCGAGCTCGCCGCCGGGATGGAGCACCACGGCTGGGGCCGGGGGCACGAGGGCGGGCACGAGGGCCGCGAGCGCGACCATCACGGCGACGATCAAGACGATCACCACGGCGTGTGAACTGCGCGCCGGGGGCGCGCGCACACCCGCGCGCGCACCGCCCGCGCGTGCGCCCCCGGCCGTTGACTCCGCGCGCGTTTGCGGCTGCCATGCGGTACATGCAAAAGGCAAAGCTCCAGCTCGGCAACGCCTCCGTCCAGCTCGACGCGAGCAACCCCCGCGTCCTCATCGGCCGCGACCCCGCGTGCGGCATGGCGACTCAAGAGCCCAGCGTCTCGCGGCGGCACGCGGAGGTCAGCTTTGTCGGCGACACGGTCGTGATCCGCGACCTCGGCTCTTCGAACGGCACCTGGGTCGACGGCGAGCCCGTCGCGGCCGAGCCGCAGGCGCTGCGGCCCGGGCAGCAGATCTTCCTCGGGCACATCCCCCTCCTGGTCGAGTGGCCAGGCGCGGGCGGCGGCGCGACCGTCCTCGGCGAGATGCCGGCCGAGCTCAAGGCCCTGATCGAGTCGCGGAAGGCGGCGAAGATGGCCCCGCAGAGCCCGGTCGCCGCGACCGCCGCCGCCTTCCAGGACCCGCCGAGCCGCGGCGGGCCGGTCAAGACGATGCTCGGGATCGGCGGCGCCAACGCCCCCGCGGCCGCCGAGTACGCCTACCGCCGCCAGGGCTCGAACAACAACGGCGTGCTGCTGATCGCCCTCCGCGGCGACACCTTCACCAACGCCGCGATCATCGAGGGCTTCCTCGAGTTCACCGCGCTCGACAACGAGACCGTCGCGTCGATCATCGTCGAGCTGGTCGAGTACCACAAGCGCGGCCCGAAGGACGGCCACGTGTGGGACCGCGTGCTCGTGCGCCAGGGCCCCTGGCGCACCAACAAGGGCGAGGTCCTGCCGCTGTCCTTCCAGCTCCGCGTGCCGCCGGGCACCTCGCCCTCGGGCCGCGACGTCCACTGGGAGATCCGCGGCTACGTCGACATCGCGTGGGCCTTCGACATCTCCGCCGCCAGCCCGATCACGATCCGCAACCTCGACATCGAGCGGATCCGCGACGGCCTCGGCGCGCTCGACTACCGCCTCGCCGAGCTCAGCCCCGAGCCGCTCGGCCAGCGCTTCTCCGGCAAGTTCCAGCCGCCGGTCCAGCTCCGCTCGCAGTACGGCGTCTCGGACATCAACATCGTCGTCGAGTACCTCGGCCAGAACCTCCAGGTCGCCATGGAGGTCGAGAAGACCAGCCTCTTCAAGTTCGACAAGCAGACCAAGCTGGTCTTCGACCTGGCCCAGTTCCGGGCCTCGCCGGTCGAGAAGCTCTCCAAGTACCTGGGCGAGAAGATCGACGAGATGATGGGCCGCACCGCCGCGAGCTGATCAGCCCGTCAGCACCGCGCCCTCGGCGTCCGCGCGCACCTCGACGTCGTCCCACACGACCGCGTCGCGCAGCCGGACCCCGGGGGCGACCCGCGCCCGCGCCCCGATCTGGACCCGCGGCCCGATCGACGCGCCCGCGCCGATCACCGCGCCAGGGCCGATCCACACCTGCGGGTCGACCTGGGCCCCCGCGCCGACCTCGACGTCGGGCGCCACCCCGCGCAGGGGCCCCTCGGCGAAGGGCAGGCGGACCTCGCCGGCGAGGACGTGCCCGACGCCGGCGAGGTACTGCTCGACCGTCGAGTGCTCCCACCAGTAGCCCTCCATCACGACCCCGCGCAGCGCGTCGGCCCGGAAGAGCTCCGTGTACGCGGTCCCGATCACGCACTGAGTACCCTCGGGCGGCACCCGGTCGAGCACGCTCGGGCGGAGCACGTGGACCCCGGTG